>NZ_JBFRPK010000097.1:0-452 GCF_041471965.1 Vibrio sp. 10N.261.51.A3 | reverse complement strand
ACCAATCTAGGTCAATACACATTTACGTTACTTGAAGCGCTTGACCACGAAGATGGTCTGGTGAATAACAGTTTGAGCTTTGACCTGCCTGTTTATGCAGTAGACAGCGATGGCGATGATTCTTTGGTTTCTCAGTTAAATGTAACCATCGGTGATGATGTTCAAATCATGCAGGATGGTACGTTAGATATCACTGAGCCAAATCTTGCAGACGGCACAATCACAACCAGTACCATTGATGTGATGCCAGAGCAGAGTGCTGATGGCGCGACCATTACTGAGTTTACTTACGATGGTGGGACTCCACTGACGCTTGACCAAGCTGATACCGGTGAGCAAGAGTTTATCTTCACTGAAGGCTCTCTGTTTATCACACTTGAAGGTGAAGTACGCTTCGAACCAAACCGCAATCTAGACCACACGGTTAGCGAAGACATCGTCAAATCGATTGT
>NZ_JBFRPK010000096.1:0-8972 GCF_041471965.1 Vibrio sp. 10N.261.51.A3 | reverse complement strand
TGCTCGGCGCACAACAAAAAAGGCTTACTCTGATGAGTAAGCCTTAGAAATCATTGCGAATACAGATGACTCTCGCTGAATTACGCAGCGGGAGCATTACTCACTAAAATTTCGCGAATAGACTTAAGCGTCGCTTCCGTTGAATGATAATCCAATTCAACTTCACTAAAGATGCCGTTCACTTCAAGCATTAAGGTCGGGTAAGAAAATACACCCATCGCTTCTTTAAAGCCTAGCTGGTCATCTAACTCACTTTCCAATAACTTGCTAGAAAGGTCATTTTCAAACTGTTGAACATTCATACCTAGCTCTTCAGCCAACTGCAAATGTGTGTCTTGGCTATGTGGCAACATCGCACGAAGGTAGTAAGCATGTTGAATCGCTTCAAGCATCGCTTCGTAGTGGTCTTGAAAACCTGCAGCAATCACGGCACGGCACGCAGGGTAAGTACTGCGAACAGGTTGGCACTCTGTCCAAAAATCATGGTTAAACTCAGTACCCAACTTAGCTTCGATCTGCTTCCAAATCGCTTGCAGCTTGCCTTTCATCTCTTCTGACATTGGCTCATCAGAATCCGGGGCCAAACCACCCACTACATAGTTAAACTCAATGCTCGCAGGCAATTGTTGTTTCAATAACTCAAGTGTTGGCTTGTAACCCCAACACCAGCTGCACATTGGATCATGCACATAATGAAGTTTTACGTTCATTGTTCATTCCTTATCGAGTCAATGATTCGATCAATTCAAACAAAAAAGGAGCCTGATTAAGGCCCCTCATTTTAACTATTCAGCGCAAAGGCTAGAACTTATTCAGCGTCATCGCCAGCAACTTTAGCCGCTGCTTCTTTGATGATTGGCTGAAGTTCGCCTTTTTGGAACATCTCAAGAATGATGTCACAACCACCGATTAGCTCACCTTCAACCCAAAGTTGTGGGAAAGTTGGCCACTGTGCGTAAGCAGGAAGCTCTGCACGGATATCAGGGTTTTGTAGGATATCTACGTAAGCAAATTTTTCGCCACATGCCATTAGAGCTTGAGACGCTTGAGAAGAGAAACCACAGCTAGGTAGCTTAGGAGAACCTTTCATGTACAGTAGAATAGTGTTTTCTTCAATTTGCTGTTTGATTTTATCGATAGTTTCCATTGCTTCCTCGTTAATGGATTACGGCTTTTATTGCCTTTATTCTACCCCAAACTAAAAGAATAAAAACCATATAAAAAAAGCGGTTAACAAGCTAAGCTAACAATTCACACAAAAGTAATGAAATAAGCTTTTAATAAAGTAAAAACTTGCTAAACTATATCGCAAGTCAGCAAATTGACCATGGTTGGCAGTATAGCGAGCCATGAATAATAATATCACTGGAAGCAATCGAAAGAGTTAACTCTTTCATATCAATGGAGAATTGAGCAATGGCATTTGAACTACCGGCTCTTCCTTACGCGAAAGACGCGCTAGAACCACACATCTCAGCAGAAACGCTAGATTTCCACCACGGTAAGCACCACAACACTTACGTTGTTAAGCTAAACGGCCTTATCCCAGGTACTGAGTTTGAAGGCAAAACACTAGAAGAGATCGTTAAGACTTCTACTGGTGGTGTTTTCAATAACGCTGCTCAAATCTGGAACCACACGTTCTACTGGCACTGTCTTGCTCCTAAAGCGGGCGGCGAACCAACTGGCGCTGTTGCAGAAGCTATCAACGCTGCATTCGGTTCTTTCGAAGAATTCAAAGCGAAATTCACTGATTCAGCAATCAACAACTTCGGTTCTTCTTGGACTTGGTTAGTTAAGAAAGCTGACGGTTCTCTAGACATCGTTAACACTTCTAACGCTGCTACTCCTCTAACAGAAGAAGGTGTTACTCCACTTCTAACTGTTGACCTATGGGAACACGCTTACTACATCGATTTCCGCAATGTTCGCCCTGACTACATGGCTGCATTCTGGAACCTAGTAAACTGGTCTTTCGTAGAAGAGAACCTAGCTAAGTAATTATTGCTTACGCTGCGCTATTTATAGCGAGTTATCTATTGAAAGCTCATGCCTCGGCGTGAGCTTTTTTGTATCTGTCGTGTTCCACAAAATCTAAACATTTCGTAATAAACCCGCCAATAGCGCTTATTTCTCGAACTATTGATAGCCTTCTTCCCAACCCTACATAAATTCTCTATTTGCCTGTAATTAAACACTAAAGTTTGCCGACTCCATGCCGTTAAAGGTGTATCCAATGAGAGGCGACATGCAAATACATACTTTAGACAAACCAGGAATCATCAACGAACTGAAGTTCGGCATCGGGATCAGCCAAGCGGTTGAGCAAGGTCGCCGTGCAGATTTCGCGTTGCTGTTATCTATGTTTTCTAATGATGTCCGTGATTGCACGCCAATTGACACCATTGAAATCACAGAGACAAATGAAGATCGCCTGCGCAAACAATTTGGCGTAGCAGAACCTCAACAACTGCGTTCAAACCAGTCTTCATATGAGATTTCAGCTCAGCAATCTAATCATTTTCATCAAGCTAGCCTTGCCAGCGCCAAACTCAGCCATTACTTGAAACCTGAAGCGCTTGCCTTCATGCCTGAAGATACAGCCGACTTACCCGAAGAGGTTTACCAAAACCTTTCTGGTCATGACCGACGCAAACTCGCAAACAAGCATTTACCTGATTTGCCACATGCCACGCTCTACAATGAGCTAACCACCGCGCAACGTCAGTATCAAATTCAAGCTCAAGTATAGCGGTCGCCTACCTTTCCCTTTTTCGCTGTCTATCCATAGCTCTTCTTCGACTAACTCGCACACTTCAAAGTATTCACACGAATGATATGAACCATTAGCCTTAGGCAACCTAAAAACACCTGATGTCGGTTACCGCTTGAAGTTACTACAAAATGTGACGTGCCACTAAGTTCATAAAAACTTATTAATTGGCACACCTTAGTTTGAACCAATTCACACCCGTTGTATAAATTTTAACCCATCCTTATCCGACATGGACGATTTGTTTAGGTACTGGGATGGAAATAAAAAGCTCAATCATATTGGTGACATCTGCCGGCTCGCGACTGGGGGGGGCGATTGCGAACCACTTTGTTAACCTTGGAGCCACCGTCATCCTTTGTGATAAAGACACGGAAGCACTTAAAGCGACGTATCTACAGTGTGCCCGGTTTTCTGACTCTGTTTACCACTACACGCTCAAAGGCAATGACAGCCAAGCGATTCTCAGCGTATATGATTTTATTCAAACCACCTTCAACACGACACCCGATGTGCTGGTCAATAACTGGATAAGCTCCCCAATGCCTAGCCTAATTGGCGATCAGCCTGTGAGCAGCTTTATTAATGATCTCTCATCGATGGCATCGACCCTGTTCGCATTTGGGCAAATCAGTGCTGAGAGATTGCGAGAGGAAGATAAGGAAGGCGTGATTGTGAATGTGATATCTCATGATGACTTTCACGATGTGTCTGGCTTAGAGAGCGCAAACTCAATGATCACTGGCTTTACCCATAGTTGGGCGAAAGAGCTGACTCCCTTTGGCATTCGAGTCGGTGGCGTTGTTCCCGCCGTTCATAACTCCGATGGCAAGCTCAACCGATGTCACTGGGCACAGCTGCAAGACGAGCTGACCAGAACAACCGAATACATTGTCTCGAATGACTACTTCAGTGGGCGAGTTGTCGCGGCAGAGGTTTAACTCCCTATTCCAATTGAACATGACTGGCTCAGCTCATATTAAGTAGCAGAGCTATTGCCTCTCAATCCGTTTTACAAACGAACCAAACATAAAAAAAGCCCCAGTCTCTCGACTGGGGCTTTCATCTTTTCCCGATAGATAAGTATCGTGCTAGCGAAAACTTATCTCAAAACTAATGCTTACTTATTATGCGTTAGCTTTTTCTTTTTTAGCTTTTGGCGCTTTCGCTTCAGCTGGCTTTTGGTCTGCTTTCTTAAGGATAACTGTAGTACCTTCGAAAGTTTCGCCTTCAACGTATGGTTGGCCGAAGTAAGAAGTTGTTAGAACTTCTTTTAGCTCAGTGATTAGAGGGTAACGTGGGTTAGCACCTGTACACTGGTCATCGAACGCTTCAACAGCTAGCTCGTCTAGTTTAGCGATGAAGTCAGACTCGTTAACACCCGCAGCTTGGATAGATAGTGGGATGTCTAGGTCAACTTTAAGCTCTTCTAACCAAGTCAGTAGACGTTCAATCTTCTGAGCTGTACGGTCACCAGCTTGGCTTAGGCCTAGGTGGTCAGCAACTTCAGCGTAACGACGACGTGCTTGTGGACGGTCGTACTGAGAGAATGCAGTCTGCTTAGTTGGGTTATCGTTCGCGTTGTAACGTACAACGTTTGAGATAAGTAGTGCGTTAGCAAGACCGTGTGGTAGGTGGAACTCAGCACCAATTTTGTGAGCCATTGAGTGACACACACCTAGGAATGCGTTCGCAAATGCTACACCAGCGATAGTTGCTGCGTTGTGTACTTTCTCACGAGCTATTGGGTCAGCCGCACCATTTTTGTAGCTTGATGGTAGGTATTCTTTAAGCATCTTAAGAGCTTGAAGAGCTTGACCGTCTGAGTACTCGTTCGCTAGAACAGATACGTAAGCTTCAAGAGCGTGAGTTACTGCATCGTAACCACCGAACGCTGTTAGAGACTTAGGCATGTTCATTACTAGGTTCGCATCAACGATAGCCATGTTTGGCGTGATTTCGTAATCAGCTAGTGGGTATTTAGCACCAGTCTTGTCGTCAGTAACAACAGCGAATGGAGTAACCTCTGAACCTGTACCTGAAGTTGTAGTGATACATACAAGCTCAGCTTTTTGACCCATTTTAGGGAACTTGTAGATACGTTTACGGATGTCCATAAAGCGCATTGCTAGTTCTTCGAAGTGAGTTTCTGGGTGCTCGTACATAACCCACATGATCTTAGCAGCATCCATTGGAGAACCGCCACCTAGAGCAAGGATTACGTCAGGTTGGAAGCTCTTCATTGCTTCAGCGCCTTTCTCAACAACAGATAGCGTTGGATCCGCTTCTACGTCGAAGAAAGTTTGAACTTCGATGCCTTGTGCTTTAAGCAAGCTAACTACGTCATCTGCGTAACCGTTGTTGAATAGGAAACGGTCAGTTACTAGGAATGCGCGTTTCTTACCTTCTAGGTCGCTCATTGCGATTGGAAGGCTACCACGACGGAAGTAGATAGACTTAGGTAGTTTGTGCCACAACATGTTTTCAGCTCGCTTCGCTACAGTTTTCTTGTTGATAAGGTGCTTAGGACCTACGTTCTCAGAGATAGAGTTACCACCCCATGAACCACAACCTAGAGTTAGAGAAGGTGCAACGTTGAAGTTGTACAGGTCACCGATACCACCGTGAGTAGTCGGGATGTTGATTAGGATACGAGCAGTCTTCATCTTGTCACCGAAGTAACGGATGCGGTCTGCGTTAGTATCTTGGTTAGTGTAAAGACCAGATGTGTGACCGATACCACCGATTTCAACCATAGTTACCGCTTGAGCAACTGCGTCTTCGAAGTCATCTGCGCGGAATAGACCTAGAGTTGGAGATAGTTTCTCGTGAGCGAATTCGTCATCGTAAGAAACTTTACCAAGACCTTCACCTACAAGTACTTTTGTATCAGCAGGAACTTTAACACCAGCCATTTCAGCGATTGCTGGAGCAGGTTGACCTACGATTTTAGCGTTTAGGTTGCCGTCGATAAGCAGAACTTTACGTACTTTATCAGCGTCAGCTTTAGATAGAACGTGAGCTTTGTGAGAAGCGAAACGCTCTTTAACTTCGTCATATACTTCGCTAACTACGATTGCAGCTTGCTCAGAAGCACATACTACACCGTTATCGAAAGTCTTAGACATAAGGATAGATGCTACAGCACGTTTGATGTCAGCTGTTTCATCGATAACGACAGGAACGTTACCAGCACCAACACCGATAGCAGGCTTACCAGAAGAGTATGCTGCTTTAACCATGCCTGGACCACCAGTAGCAAGGATAAGTGCGATACCGTCGTGCTTCATAAGCGCGTTAGAAAGCTCTACAGATGGTTGGTCGATCCAACCGATGATGTCTCTTGGAGCACCAGCTGCAACAGCTGCGTCTAGAACTAGTTTCGCTGCGTCGTTAGTTGAGTTCTTTGCACGTGGGTGTGGCGAGAAGATGATGCCGTTACGTGTCTTAAGAGAAATTAGAGATTTGAAGATTGCTGTAGAAGTTGGGTTCGTTGTTGGAACGATACCACAGATGATACCTACAGGCTCAGCGATAGTCATTGTGCCTAGGTTGTCATCTTCTTCTAAGATGCCACATGTTTTTTCGTCTTTGTATTTGTTGTAGATAAATTCAGATGCAAAGTGGTTTTTGATAACCTTATCTTCAACAATACCCATTCCAGATTCAGCAACTGCTTGTTGAGCAAGTGGAATACGAGCGTGGTTAGCAGCAAGAGAAGCTGCGCGGAAGATTGCGTCTACTTTCTCTTGAGAGAATGTTGCAAACTCTTCTTGTGCTGCTTTAACGCGAGCTACTAGAGCATCAAGTTCCGCTAAGTTAGTTACAGGCATGGTGGATCTCCTAAAATAATAAATATTAAAAACTTTTTATTAAATTCGCTGCTTGCCGTTAACCTTAAACACCAGCGTTCTTAGTAAATTGCTTTCAGGGCTGAGTATATTATTTCACTGTGTGAAAAAAATTGACCCAGATCAGTTACCCAAAAAGAATTAACCAGAAAGTAGTAAGGCAATCGCAAAAATGAACTTAAGAGCATGATTTATATAGATTAAACTCACACTTTTCGTTCGCACAAAAAACAAGCAAACAGACAACTTTTTTCTACATAGCGTAATAAACTGTAAAAAAGTTTCATTTTTAGTCCGTTAAATTACATGTATACAGCTATATTCGTGCTACTGAGAGTATATCCATAGCGTTGTACGGGCTAGATTCTGACATAAATTTTATTAATTTCGTGCGCCGGTTAACAGTTACTCAACAATAAATCACAAAATAAAACACTACCAACTAGCTTGCAACAGGCTTAAAACAAAAGTGAGATTCAATTAGTTTTTCTAAAAAGAATCACCCATTTCAAGTTAGTTTTTTTCATTCGCGTAAATTGAGTTTGTCCCTTACATTACGCGCCTAAACTATTCACAGATCAACCCTTCAACCTTAAGTACGCTAACTGGAGATCGCTCTCATGCAAGGCTTAGAACTCGCAATTTTTATGCAATTCTTCCTTGGGCTTGTTGCTGCCGTAAACCCAATCGGCATCATGCCTGTTTTTGTTTCTCTTACTGCTCATATGCCGCCAGAAGAGAGGAACAGGACAGCCTTACAAGCAAATATTGCTGTTGCCGTGATCTTGATTATGTCACTTGTTGCAGGGCAAATGCTTCTTGATATGTTTAGCATCTCGTTGGATTCATTCCGCGTTGCTGGTGGTTTACTATTACTGAGCATCGCATTTTCGATGATGAGCGGTAAGCTCGGTGAAGATAAGCAGAACAAACAAGAAAAATCTGAATACATCAGCAAAGAGCAAATCGGTGTTGTTCCACTGGCTATGCCGCTAATGGCAGGCCCAGGTGCTATCAGCTCGACCATTGTTTACGGGTCTCGCTACCCTGCTGCTATTGATACGGTCGGCATCGGCATTAGTATCATCGCATTCGCAACATGCTCTTGGCTTTTGTTCCGTTCAGCGCCGGTTATCGTTCGCTTTTTAGGTCAAACGGGTATCAACGTGATCACTCGTATCATGGGCCTGATTCTTGGCGCATTGGGCATCGAGTTCATCGCCAATGGTCTACGCAATCTGTTCCCAGGTTTGGCATAACGTTTAACGGCATTTCGGTTGCTCTATAAAGGGCAACAATATTGAAATATAGATAAGACGAGTAAAGCAATTGGGCTTTCACTCGCCTCGTTATTATTAAGCTTGTATAATGACTATTAATGCATTTAACAGAATACGAACCTCTCCTTATGTCACGCAAGCCACTCAAGCATCATTTGTACGTCATTATCTTTGGTACTCACACGCCAGCCGGACGTGCATTTGATATAACTCTGATCGTTGCAATCTTGGCTTCGCTGTTGGTTCTGATCTTAGAATCCATCCCTAATGTGATGACCGAATGGTCACAACAGCTGCGTTATATCGAATACACCTTCACTGCACTCTTCACTCTTGAGTATTTGTTAAGGCTCTATTGCTCCCCAAAGCCAAAATCTTACGCCACCAGCTTTTATGGTGTCGTTGACCTATTGGCGATTCTTCCGACCTACCTAGCAATCATCTTCCCAGGCGCTTCATTTATGGGTGTGGTGAGACTGCTGCGTGTGATGCGTATCTTCCGAATCCTAAAGCTGGTTCGCTACCTGCAAGATTCCAATATTCTGTTGCGCTCACTATTAATGGCACGACGAAAGATACTGATCTTCTTTAGCACCGTCGGCATCTTGGTGGTTATCTTTGGCGCCTTGATCTTTGTTATTGAAGGTCCTGAGAATGGCTTCACCAGTATTCCTCACAGTATCTATTGGGCCATCGTGACTATCACTACGGTAGGTTATGGTGACATGGTGCCGCAGACCGCGCTTGGTAAAGCCATAGCATCACTGACCATGCTATTGGGTTACTCTATCTTAGCAGTGCCAACCGGGATCATTACTGCAGAACTCAGTAATGAGATGAACTCGCACAAAGAATTGGTTAAGTGCCCGAACTGTAACCGAGCGGGTCATGATTCAGACGCCATGTATTGCAAGCACTGTGCTAGCGAATTAGCGGATCCAGACAAGCGTGTCGTCACCGACGAGAAATAAAAGCAGACACGAGATTCGAGTAGCGAGATGCGAAGAGATTTAAGGGCAGTTTCGAGGGCCGAATAACGAGGTAGCAATAATCGAGTAGGAGGAGGCC
>NZ_JBFRPK010000095.1:0-69696 GCF_041471965.1 Vibrio sp. 10N.261.51.A3 | reverse complement strand
GTGTCGTCTACTCGACAAAAGTTTGTTATACACACATCCACTATACGGTGATCCCTACACCACACTCACCACCAAAAAAAGCGCAGACCTTTCGATCTGCGCTTGTGGTTATTGTCCCGATAACACTGTTTAAATCGTTTTCAATTAACCCACGTTCTTACGTGCGTTTTGGAACATACGCATCCAAGCGCCATTCTCGCCCCAACCTTCCGGAGACCAAGAGTTTGCAACCGTACGGAATACACGCTCTGGGTGAGGCATCATAATTGTCACGCGGCCGTCAGTCGTTGTTAAACCTGTGATAGCGTTTGGCGAACCATTCGGGTTATTCGGGTATTGCTGCGTTTGGTTACCGTTGTTATCAACGTAACGTAGAGCAACCGTACCTGAGTTTTCAATCGCGTTTAAGTGGTCGTTATCACGTACTTCTACGCGGCCTTCACCGTGAGAAACAGCGATTGGCATACGAGAACCTTCCATGCCGTTGAAGAATACAGAATCTGACTTCTGAACTTCTACTAGGCTGAAACGTGCTTCAAAGCGCTCAGATTCGTTGCGAACGAAACGTGGCCAGTACTCCGCACCTGGGATAAGTTCACGTAGATTCGACAGCATCTGACAACCGTTACACACACCTAGAGAGAAGGTATCTTCACGCTTGAAGAAGTTTTCAAACTGGTCACGAGTAGAGTCATTAAACAAAACCGACTTCGCCCAACCTTCACCAGCACCTAGTACATCACCGTAAGAGAAGCCACCACATGCCACAAGGCCGTTGTATTCTTCTAGTACCGCTTGACCTGTTAGGATGTCGCTCATGTGAATATCAGTTGCTTCGAAGCCTGCACGGTCGAATGCTGCTGCCATTTCAACGTGAGAGTTAACACCCTGCTCACGTAGAATCGCCATCTTAGGCTTAGCACCTGTGTTGATGAACGGTGCTGCGATGTCTTCGTTTACGTCAAAGCTCAGTTTCACGTTCAGACCTGGGTCCGAGTTGTCTTTCTTCGCTTCGTGTTCTTGGTCAGCACATACTGGGTTATCACGCAGACCTTGCATCTTGTGCGTTGTCTCAGCCCAGATAGTACGTAGTTCAGTACGGTTACGTTCAATCACTACAGACTCGCCAGACTTAATCACTAGTTCATCTGATGCTTCCCCTTCACCAACAACGCTGCCAATCACATGAGAACATGCTTCTAGACCGTTAGCTGCAAGAGTAGAAAGTACTGCGTCTAGGTCGTCGTTACGGACTTGGATTACTGCACCTAGCTCTTCGTTGAACAGTGCTGCTAGCGTGTCTTCACCTAACGCTTCAATGTTTGCATTAACACCACAGTGACCTGCGAATGCCATTTCTGCTAGCGTTACGAATAAACCACCGTCGCCTTTATCGTGGTAAGCCACAACTTGATCGTTAGCAACAAGTGCTTGAACGCCTTCGTAGAAACCTTTTAGCTGTGCTGCATTGTCTACGTCTGCTGGCTTGTCACCAAGCTGCTTGTAAACTTGCGCTAGAGCCGTTGCTCCTAGACGGTTTTTGCCGTTACCTAGGTCGATAAGAACCAGTGAAGTGTCGCCTAGTCCTTCAAGGTTATCAGGGGTGCGAAGTTGAGGCGTAATCGTCTTACGAATATCTTCAACACGTGCAAACGCAGTGATAACAAGAGATAGCGGAGAGGTTACTTCTTTCTGCTCGCCATTCTCTTCCCACTTAGTCTTCATCGACATTGAGTCTTTACCCACAGGGATAGTTAGACCCAGTGCCGGGCATAGTTCTTCACCAACCGCTTTAACCGCTTCGTAAAGACCAGCATCTTCACCTGGGTGACCTGCTGGAGACATCCAGTTAGCTGACAATTTAATGTGTTTGATATCGCCGATGTTGGTCGCTGCGATGTTAGTAATAGCTTCACCAACCGCTAGACGAGCCGATGCGCCGAAGTCTAGTAGAGCCACTGGCGTACGCTCACCAAGAGACATTGCCTCACCGTGGTAAGAGTCGTAACTTGCAGCTGTTACTGCGCAGTTCGCTACTGGAACTTGCCAAGGGCCAACCATTTGGTCACGAGCGACAAGGCCTGTTACCGAGCGGTCACCGATAGTGATAAGGAATGTTTTCTCAGCCACTGTTGGTAGGCGAAGAATACGGTCAACCGCTTCGTTTAGTTCGATACCAGAACGGTCAATCGCAGGATTGTTCGCTTTTAACGTCTTCGCGTCACGATGCATCTTAGGCGTTTTACCTAATAGGATGTCCATCGGCATGTCGATTGGCGTGTTGTCGAAGTGTGAATCTTCAAGTTTAAGTTCACGCTCTTCCGTTGCTTTACCAACAATCGCGAATGGAGCGCGTTCACGCTTACAAATCGCTTCAAATGTCGCTAAGTCTTTATCAGCAACCGCCATTACGTAACGCTCTTGAGATTCGTTACACCAGATCTCAAGTGGGCTCATGCCCGGCTCATCGTTTGGCACGTCACGTAGGTTAAAGATACCGCCACGCTCGCCATCGTCGACGAGCTCAGGAAGTGCATTCGAGATTCCGCCCGCGCCCACATCGTGGATAAATGCGATTGGGTTCGCATCACCAAGCTGCCAACAACGGTCGATAACTTCCTGACAACGACGTTCCATCTCTGGGTTTTCACGTTGTACAGAAGCAAAATCTAAATCTTCAGAAGACGAACCAGAATCCATTGAAGATGCAGCACCGCCACCAAGGCCGATGTTCATTGCTGGACCGCCAAGAACGATTAGGCTTGCACCTACTGGGATCTCTTTCTTCTGAACATGATCATCACGAATGTTACCTAGACCACCAGCCAGCATGATTGGCTTGTGGTAACCACGTACTTCTTCACCTGCGTGAGAGTTTACTTTCTCTTCGTAAGTACGGAAGTAACCTAGTAGGTTTGGACGACCAAATTCGTTGTTGAATGCTGCGCCACCAAGAGGACCTTCAAGCATGATATCCAGAGCCGTTACGATACGGCTTGGCTTACCAAAGTCTGTTTCCCAAGGTTGAACGAAGTTTGGAATCTTCAGGTTAGATACAGAGAAAGCAACCAGACCCGCTTTTGGCTTACCGCCAATACCAGTAGCGCCTTCATCGCGGATTTCACCGCCTGAACCTGTTGATGCGCCCGGCCATGGAGAGATTGCCGTTGGGTGGTTGTGCGTTTCAACTTTCATCAAGATGTGTGTTTTTTCTTGGTGGTAGTTGTACTGGCGAGTTTCTGGATCTGGGAAGAAACGACCCACTTCAGAACCTGTCATTACCGCTGCGTTATCTTTATAAGCAGACAGAACGTGCTCTGGTGTCGTTTCAAAGGTGTTCTTAATCATCTTGAACAATGATTTTTCTTGCTTAACGCCATCGATAGTCCAATCAGCGTTAAAGATCTTGTGACGACAGTGCTCTGAGTTCGCTTGTGCAAACATCATTAGCTCGATGTCAGTCGGGTTACGACCTAGCTTCTCAGTGAAGCTTTCAAGAAGGTAATCAATTTCGTCTTCTGCAAGTGCTAGACCTAGGGTAACGTTTGCTTTTTCAAGCGCTTTACGTCCACCAGTTAGTAGGTCAACTTCCGCATAAGGAGCAGGCTCAGCAACAGTGAACAGTGCCGCCGCTGATTCGAAGTCAGTGAAAACCACTTCCATCATACGGTCGTGAAGAATGGCTTTCAGCTCAACAAGTTGAAGTTCAGAAAGTTCAGCAGAGGTTTCAATGTAGAAAGCAGTACCGCGCTCTAGACGTGACACTTTAGCCAGTCCGCAGTTGTGTGCGATATCTGTTGATTTTGAAGACCAAGGCGAGATAGTGCCTGGGCGTGGCGTTGCAAGCAGCAGTAAACCTTCAGGTTCATGCTCTTCAATCGTTGGACCGTAAGTCAGTAGCTTTTCTAGCTTCTCAACTTCAGACTCATCTAGGTCTGCCGTTAGATCAGCAAAGTGGGCAAACTCAGCGTAAATACCTGTTACAGGTAAGCTTAATTCACGACAAAGCTCTAAAAGCTTGTTAACACGAAACTCAGATAGAGCTGGGGAGCCACGCAAAATTCTCATGTGCTTACGTCTCTTATGCAGTTGATTAAGGTAGTATTGGAATAAATTCAGTGGGTTAAAGGAAAAACCTAACTGTTTTCTTCGAAGCTATTCCCGAAGGTTTAAAAACCTATGCCGATCCCACCTCTTCAATGCGAGCGCATTATAAAGCATTTCTTTTTGTGACGTAACACCAAAAGCAACCGTTTGCGTGATTTTTTTTATCTTTCTGCGTAAATGGTACTTTTGCTGCATTTATCACCACTTTTACAACTGTTTAATTAAACCTGCTTTGCCAGCCTTGCGGGGTTTGGTATAAAGGAGCTTCCACTTTTCGAGATTTCATTTTGATGCCTAAATTTACGCTCATCTTTTCGTCTAAGTTCCTTCTGCTCGCCATCGCCCTATTTGGGTTGGCTGGATGCCAGATTGAATCTGAACCTAAAAGTGTCCTTGAGCAGATACGAGATCGTGGCGTTCTTCGTGTCGGCACCCTAAATAACCAACTCTCTTATTACATCGGTCCTGATGGTCCTGCTGGCTTGGATTACGAATTAGCTCGTGAATTTGCGCAGGAGCTTGGTGTAAAGCTTGAGGTTAAACCCGCTTACCGTTTGTCTGGCTTGTTCCCTGCACTGCAGAAAGGCGAAATCGATCTTATCGCGACCGGCTTAACGCAAAACAACAAACTGACACGAGCTTATCGCGCCGCACCTGCTTATTACTACGTAAGCCAACAGGTCGTATACAAAAAAGGCCAGTGGCGACCGAGAAACCTTGAACAACTGATCAATTTCGAGAATGAGCGTCAGGTTGACTTTGTTAAAGCACAAACTGAATCAGAAGAGGCGGCGTCTACTGACACATTAACGCCATCTTTGGTTGTGGTGAAAGACTCACACTTTGAGCCAACACTAAAGCAGCTGCAGAAAACACACGATGACTTTATCTATGATGCGGTCGGCAATGCTGATATCAACGACCTGCTCAAAGAAGTATCGACTGGCGAGCGCTTATTTACGGTTGCGGACTCAATTGAGCTGTCACTGGCACAACGTTTATACCCAGACGTAGCTTTGGCTTTTGAACTGACAGAAGACCAACCTATCTCTTGGTATTTGCAGAAGTCTGAAGATGAAAGCCTTTATGCTCTGTTGATTGAGTTCTTCGGTAACCTAAAACAGTCTGGTGAACTGGCTTCACTAGAAGAGAAATACATCGGCCACATCGGCACTTTTGACTACGTTGATACTCGTGCCTTTATCCGCGCACTGGACAGCAAGTTGCCAAAATGGTCGCCGCTATTTCAAAGGTACTCTCAAGAATTTGATTGGCGCTTGATTGCCGCTTTGGCCTACCAAGAATCACACTGGAACCCTGTTGCACGCTCACCAACGGGTGTTCGTGGCATGATGATGTTGACACTGCCCACCGCGAAGAGTGTTGGGGTAACCAACCGTCTCGACCCGAACCAGTCGATACAAGGCGGTGTCGAGTACCTGCGTCGTATCGTGAACCGAGTACCAGATTCAATCACTCAACACGAAAAGATCTGGTTTGCACTTGCTTCATACAATGTCGGTTACGGGCACATGATGGACGCGCGTCGCCTCACGAAGGCACAAGGTGGCGATCCCGATGCTTGGGGCGATGTGAAAGACAGACTGCCTCTGTTAAGACAGAAGAAGTACTACAGCCAAACTCGCTACGGCTATGCGCGTGGTGATGAAGCGAGAAACTACGTTGAGAACATTCGCCGTTATTACCAAAGCATCATCGGCCATGTAAATAAGCGTAATAAAGAACAAGAAGAGAGTCTTGAGGGTTTGATTGTCATCCCACCTTTAGAGACTTCTCGTGCTGAATCAAGCATTAGCGCTGCTGAATCGACAGTAAGCAGTTCAGAATCTTCGCAATAGAAACTAAAAGAGCAATGCCATTAAGCATTGCTCTTTTTTATTGTGCTTTTTATAACTGCGCATAAAAGAATAAGCTCGACAAAAGGCCGTGAAAATCGATGTGTCATATTGCAGTAACAATCGAACTTTATAACGGCACACCATAATCAAAATTACGCTCTGTTGCACTTCCGTGCTGGGTTTTCGCTAGAACTGCTCTTCTGGGTAAGCCAAGCGCGCGACAGGCCAAATAAACGAATAACACTATAATTAAATCGTTAGTCCAAACTAAAAAGTCAGACGACAAATAGGAAATCATTGAAATGATGAAGAAACTGAAATCGAAACGCCTTGATAAGACCGTTGCTGCAAACCGTCGTAAGCGTATGCTTTCAAATAATAAGAAGAAGATCATTTGGCGCAATCGCGCTTTCATGCAGATGATTGCTGAGTAAATGTAGTTACTCAGTCAGTTTGCTTGGCACTCTTGCGATAGAGAGTGCCGAAAGTACGCTGCTATTTCTTATTGCCAGCCTTCATCTCTGCTTCTAAACGCTGCTCTTCCAACAGACGTTCTTGCTTTCGCTTCTCTTTTATCTCTTTTCTACGACGCTTGAAAAACGCTTGTAATTGCTCACGGCACTCTTCCTCTAACAAACCATGTTCAACGTCGGCATAGTGGTATGAGGCCTGGCTTTCAAACAAATTCAACACTGTACCTGCAGCGCCTGCTTTTAAGTCTGGAGCACCAAACACAATGCGCTTTACTCGGCTGTGTAGCAAGGCACCTGCGCACATTGGGCAAGGCTCTAGCGTAACGTATAAAGTGGTATCGAGTAGCCGATAGTTTTCTAAGGCTTGACCGGCTTTACGCAAGGTTTCAATTTCTGCGTGTGCCGTAGCATCGTGGCTGCCAATCGAACGGTTCCATCCTTCAGAGATAATCTCCCCATCTTTTACTAATACTGCACCAACAGGAACCTCTCCCTCGCTCTCTGCTTGCGTAGCCACCTCGATGGCGCGTCGCATGAAGATTTCATCTTGAGGGGTGAATTGATGGTCTGACAAAGGGAACTCCAGAAACAAAGGATAAAAACGAAAATAGGTATGCGGTGAAGCATACCTAATCTTAGAGATAATGAACAATAAAGAGGTAATAGACAACAACAGACAATGAACCATTGCCGCTTGCTGGTTGGTCGAACTGTTAGCTATTAGCGTCTTCTATGTCATCGGCTATTGGCGTCGCTTTGATACTCACAATGCGATTGTTCTCAACAGAGATAATTTCAAACTGCCACTGCTGGTATTGAACAACTTCGCCTGCATCCGGTAAGCGCCCTATTAACCATGTCACAAGGCCATTCAGCGTTTGGAAGCTCTCGCTTTCGCCCTCAAAATCCGATAGCTCTAAACGGTTTTTCAGTTCACTGATAGGAATCAATCCATCCACCAACAAACCGTCTTCCACTTGCTCGGTCCAAAGATCGTTCGGATTATTCGATAGCTCGCCAGCAATCGCCTCAAGAATATCGTAATGAGTCACAAGACCTTGAACATCGCCATACTCGTCGACAATGAATGCCATCTCGGTGCCCGACTCTTTAAAGTAGCCAAGTAGACGCAGAGCTTTCATCGATTCTGGAACATAGATCGGCGAGCGAGACAGCCCCATGATCACTTGAATGCTTAGATTGCCCGCCTGATTCAGCAAGGCTTTGGCTGACACTGTACCCACCACTTTATTGAGGTGATCTTGGCACAATGGAAACACACTGTGTTTTGATGAACGCAGTTTCTTTAATATCTGCTCAACGGGTTGGTCGACATCCAGAAAGTCGATGTCTCGACGCGGAGTCATCAATGAGCTCACAAGACGATCATCAAGCTGCAAGATATTACGAATCATCTCTTGTTCGCCGCGTTCAATCACACCCGATTCTGAGCCCTCTTTCACAAGTGCATGGATATCATCTTCGGTAACGCTATCTTCTTCACCGCCTCGGCCCATCAACTTAAGAATACCTTCCGTTGAAGCCGACAACGCAAACACAAACGGCGTCGCGATTTTAGATAACCAGAAGATTGGCAGCGCGACTAACACAGCAATGTTTTCAGCTTGAGACTGAGCAAAACGCTTTGGTACCAACTCACCGACAACGATAGCGAAATAAGTAATACCTACCACCACAACCGCAGTAGACAAGATGTTCGCTTGTGTTGGGTCTAGTCCCCACAGTTCAAGTTGAACGGCTAGTGGAGCCGATAGCGTCGCCTCACCCACAATCCCGCTGAGTAGGCCGATTACCGTGATACCGATTTGGATTGTAGAGAGGAAGCGGGTTGGGTTTTCTTTGAGATCAAGAGCAACCTGAGCGGAGCGGTGTTTTTCGGCTAAGCGTTTCAGCCGACTATTTTTTGCTGCTACCAATGCAATCTCAGACATGGCAAACAGACCATTTAAAACAATTAACCCTACTAAAAGCAGAATTTTCATGTGGCTTGGATTTCCTAAATTTACCGGCCAACAATTAGCCGTAATCCGGAGTATAAGCTGAGTGCCTTTATTTTGAATATAAAAAGTTTTGGATATAGAAAGTTTTGGATATAAAAACCTTGGATATAAAAAACGGAAAAAATAGCGAAAAAAAGCCCGCACATTTCGGTGCGGGCTTAGCAATGAATAAAGCTTAGTTTTGCTTAGTTCAATCTTACATTGTGTAAGTGTAAGGTGCTTGGATACCTAGTGGGATACCAAGAGCCCAGTAAGCTAGCAAGAAGATAGACCAACCGATTAACATCGCAATCGAGAATGGCATCATTAGAGAAGCTAGAGTACCGATACCTGTCGACTTAACGTAGCGCTGACAGTAAACAACAACCAGTGGGAAGAACACCATTAGTGGAGAGATGATGTTAGACACTGAGTCACCTACACGGTAAGCCGCTTGAGATAGCTCAGGAGAGATACCCACAACCATTAGCATTGGAACTAGGATAGGACCAATCAGTGCCCACTTAGCTGAAGCAGAACCAACAAGAAGGTTAACTGCAGCCGTTAGTAGAATCATACCAACAACCGTTGCTTCACCTGGAAGGTCCATCGCTTTCAAGCCTTCAGCACCGTAAAGTGCCAGCATAGTACCGATGTTTGATTGAGCGAATGCAGATAGGAACTGAGCACAGAAGAACGACATTACAATGTATGCGCCCATCGTTGCCATCGTCTCAGACATTGCTTTGATAACATCATTACTATTCTTGAATGTACCCGCTACACGGCCGTAGACGATACCCGGAATAATAAACAGGATGAAGATCAGAGGAACGATAGACTTCATTACTGGTGCTGAGAACGCCGTTAATTCGCCTTCAGGTGAACGAAGTGCTGAGTTTTCAGGCATTAGAGCCGCGATAAGCAGACCAATACCGGCAACCATTGCCCAACCAGCGAATTTGAATGCTTTAGATTCAATGGCTGTGAACGTACCTAGATCAGGTGCTTGTTCTGCATCTTCATCTACAGGCGTATTAGCAAGACGAGGCTCGATAATTTTCTCTGTAACGTACCAACCAATTGCCACAATTAGAATTGAAGACAAACCAGTAAAGAAGATGTTCGCTAGAGGGTTGATCACATATGCAGGGTCAAGAACGTTTGCCGCTGTTTGAGTGAAACCAGCTAGTAGCGGATCAATACCTGAAGGGATAAAGTTCGCTGAGAAACCACCTGATACACCAGCAAACGCTGCTGCAATACCCGCTAGAGGGTGACGACCCGCAGCGTGGAAGATGATACCGCCAAGAGGGATTACTAGAACGTAACCTGCATCAGCTGCTGTGTGAGACACGATAGCAACCAAGATTAGCATCGGCGTTAGTAGCTTAGCTGGCGTGAAGTTAAGCATCTTCTTAAGGCCAGTCGTAATGAAGCCTGAAGAGTCTGCAACGCCAACACCTAGCATAGCAACAAGTACGATGCCTAGAGGTGCGAAGCCTGTGAACGTGGTAACCATATTCGCTAGGAAGCTAGCAAGCGCTTCACCAGTTAGTAGGTTGTTTACTTCAAGAGCAGCACCCGTTTGAGGGTTGATTAAGTCGAATGAAAGATTCGATAAAAGTGCAGATGCTACCCATACAATAACTAGAGCCCAGAAGAACAGGATTGCTGGATCTGGAATTTTGTTGCCGGCGCGTTCAATGAAGTTTAGAAAGCGGTCCATACCACTGATCTTCTCAGTCGATGGTGCTTTTTTTACGGCTTGGTTACTCATTGTAACTCCATATGTGATGTTGTTTTGTTTAGGCCTAATATAAGTTTTGACCACGGCCTATTGGTACAGCACATATTCTATTAAAGTCGTTGTTAAAAAGCACAAGATTCCACCTAATTTTCCATAAATGGAGACATATTTTGCAAAAATACCATACAACCACAACAATATAAAAACATAAAAAACACCATTCCATATACAGAGTTTTAACTAGCACGTAAACAATGTCCGAGGAGTGAAAATTATCAGTAAAAGGGGTAGCATGAGCCTTGGCATGCAGTAAACGTTTGCTTGAGGGTCAATCAAACTCACTGTATTTGGAGAGCATAGTTTCGAGGTAAATACTTTGTGCGTGGTTCATACGATCTTGCCATGCAATTGTGACAGTAATGCTTTTTAATGCGCTAGACAGAGCACCGTTTGCATTAGTCACTTCACAAGTCATGGCATAGGCAGACCCCGACAAACCGGATAAAGGATCTGAACTTGCTGTGTTGAGACAATAACTCGCCTGATTTAGTTCTGAAAAAGGAATTAAACCTACCGCCCCACTCGCATTAGACGCCCGAGTTCGATAATACTCCATCTGCCTTTCAGCAAAATGCAGCGCCTCTACGCTGTGGAGCGCAAAATCCGATTTTTGTTCAGCGTAGACCTGTAATTTAACCAGCCCTAGTGAGGCAACGCCAATCAACAGAAAAGAGATAAGAACCTCTATCAAGCTAAAACCTGAGTTCTTAGAAATCATTCCATGATCCTCGCTTCCACTTCGCTTTTAAAGGAGTGCTATGAGGGTTGTATTCACCGGTATAATCCAAATTGATTGAACCCTGAATTGTCGATAACCCACCAACGGAATCAAAGAACATCCCTCCTTTAGGGAAAAAAGAAGCAAATCCAATATAAACCGAATTACTCTGTACTAAATCAGTAATAGGAATTGTATCTGGAACTTTAGCCCACAAACCACTCAGTAGGTCGGTATCAGTATCGGGAGAGTTAGTGTTATCGAATACGGTCATATCATTTAGATGATAAAAAGCCCCGTCAAATACGCTCGCGTTACCATTCGCAACGATGCCGTCCTGAATCACTAAAGAGCGAGGCGTAATAACCCCTGGGATAGGTTCAACTACATTAATCGCAGGTGAATAAACGACGCAATCACCTATAACCCATACCTTATTCTCCCCACTTGAAAAGGCATCATTAATGGCTTTGCTACACTTATTTCCTTCATATTCACCATCAACCAAGTCAATATGCTTAGGGGGGACAACTGTCCGATCAATAAGGTCTATAACATGATAATCAAGCTTAATTTGGTCAATGTTCTCTGACGTCTTTGGCACGCCAAAATAATTAGAGAACGTATCGATATCCGGATCGAATTTGAAATCTGATTGAAAAGAGTTTGAAGGCAGCGCCCCAACGGAGTCGATGGTTGCATCATTGCTAATATTGGTGGTTTGTTGGCAAGACTCAAACGTAGAAAAAGGAGGTGACTCTGGAGTAATGGTCTTCAAACGTCCTCCTCCCTTTTGCTTATAGATAACACTATCTAAAAATCGAACCGATACACACTCGTTAATACCATCAACAGCAGTAAGAGCAATATCAGGATTAATATCGATATTGTGATCAGAAATAAATTCTAAACTCGAATTGGTTTGCATTACTCCTAATCCCGAAGCGTCTACAAAACTAATCTCTTTGTTCAGCGATAAAGACTCAGAACTCGACACCAATATATTTGGCGTGAGTGCTTCTGATCCCAACGTAACGACTTTCGACTGCTGACAATAATCCATTAAATCATTGGGAATAGCTGTCAGATCATTTTCAGCGATGTAAGTGAAGCCACACTCCAAGCCACCTTCCGATCGCCAATGTGCTTGCCTGCCTTGAACTTCATTTTGAGCCACTTTCATCTGATGGAAAATGCTTCGATAGGAGCCTAGCGTCACAACTAAGGCTCCAAGCAAAAGCACAGATGTAATCAACAAAGTCACTACGCCATACTGCTTTGTATACCTCCTCATTGCCAATTCCTCTGCTTAATAGAAACAGACACTGACTTAGTCACCGCAGCAGTTGGAATTGATGCGGTTATACTAATATCTGTGAGCGTGCTCTTTATCGAGTTCTGCTCTAATACCCGAGACGTAATATTGAACTCATCGACATCCATAATGGTGTCATCAAACAATGAATAGCAGCCAGTCACCTGTTCAAACGTGGGGATCGCCTCAGATACTGTAGTGCCCTTCTCACATATTTGCAGCTTGGTGCCGTTTTTTTGGTAAACAATATTGCGGTGGTTTTTATTGCCGCTCGAACCCTCTCTGAAATAAACAAAACCCACCGCAGCGCCACCACTCACTTGAATCGTATTGCCTGCACCAGATAACTTGATTGAGTAGCCGTTTGAGCCATCGTATCCCGCTCGTTGAATGTCTTCTTTCATCACTTGTATGGTGCTGGTTAGGTTTTGTAGCAGCAGTAACTCAGTGCCTTTGTCCTTGGCTATTCTCTGCCCTGTAATAAAAACACTGCCGATAATAGAAATCGCGAACACGCCAATCACTGAGGCCACCATCAATTCAATCAGTGATGTTCCTCTTTGCTTGTTAGGCGCTGCTACTATCGGCTTAACACGCATCATAGCCATACTGCGCACTCGACTCACCACACACTTTTATGCGCCCAGGAGGGCTAGATAATTTAATCAATAAACGGTCGGTTGAAGATGCATTAGGAGAAAGGTAGATCGTGCCTCTTGCTGGTCTCCCCCTGACACTCTCAAAGCTGATTCTCGCCCCCGTATAGTTGTGAGAAAACGACACATCTCGAAACGGTTGACCCGATAACATCACCAGCGTTTCGCCAGAGAGATCTTCGGTCGGCTTCAACAACAGACTCCATTCCCCTGTTGATTGCTCCTCATTTTTATCCATAGAAAAATGCACCCAAAGATCTTGATTCCTTTTAACCGATTCAGACTTGGCCTGAATAAGAAAGCCATTCAACTCTCCGGCGAGTCGCTGCATCTTGACGGTTTCAGTAACCGAACTAAAACTCGGGGCAGCCGCAGCTATCAGTATCGACAGCACCGATACCGTTACTAACAGCTCTAATAAAGTAAACCCGCGAGTCATTTCCCAAATTCCTATGTAATTCAGTGCGTAACCGTATTTAATCTTGCAGCGATGCTACCACCAGAGAAGAATGGACAGAGTTATGAAAGGAAACTACTCGCGATGATTCGAAGAAATATATGCAACAGCAACAACATAAGCATGAGAGGGATGACATTGATCGAGTTATTGCTGGCTGTGGTAATCGTGGGGATACTCGGTGCCATTGCCTATCCAAGTTATACCAACCATGTTACCAAGGCTCATCGAGTTACAGCGATGGCCGACATGACCAAAATACAACTGGAGATAGAAACCCTATACACGGGAAACTATGCGTCGGCAGCAGTGAATATTATTTCTGGAGGAACATGCTTGTTTTGTGATACCGATTCTAGCCGATACACGTTCGCTATCTCAGCAAGCAGCAGCACCTATTCAATTCAGGCTGAGCCGCATGCACCACAGACAAGTGATGACTGTTTAGATTCGACGACTGATATTTTGGAATTGCACCACTCGGGCATTTCGGAGCCAGAAACGTGTTGGAAGTAACAAGAGCAACCACCAAAGGGCTCTAGAATTTATCTGATAAATCTCGACTCTTTCTTCTCGAGCTTCTTTCCCCCTGATCTACAGATACAAAAAAGCCTGCTAAACGAGCAGGCTTTTCCAACTTTATCAATAACTTAAATCATTAAAAACTCAAGGCATCAATAACCTAAGACATCAATAAATTGATTACTTAGTTAGGTCATCGAAGAAGTTTTTAACGCCGCTAAAGAAACCTTCAGACTTTGGCTTATGCTTGCTTGCCGCTTCACCACCACAGGTTTCTTCGAATTCACGCAGTAATTCTTTCTGGCGAGCGCTTAGCTTAACTGGAGTCTCAACCACTAGCTTAACGATTAGATCACCCACACCGCCACCACGAACGCCTTTCACGCCCTTGCCACGCATACGGAACATACGGCCCGTTTGTGTCTCTTCTGGTACCTTAAGGTTTACACGACCATCCAGTGTTGGAACTTCAACTTCACCGCCTAGAGCAGCCATAGAGAAGCTTACTGGAACTTCACAGTAAAGGTTATTGCCGTCACGCTCAAAGATGTTGTGCTCTTTTACGTGTACTTGTACGTACAGGTCGCCAGCCGGAGCGCCTTGCTCTCCCGCTTCGCCTTCGCCTGATAGACGAATACGATCGCCAGTATCAACACCAGCAGGGATCTTAACGTTAAGTGTTTTCGTCTTCTGTTTGCGACCTTGACCATGACATGAGTTACATGGGTCTTTGATGATCTTGCCTTTACCGTTACAAGTAGGACAAGTCTGTTGA
The DNA here is from genome assembly GCF_041471965.1 of Vibrio sp. 10N.261.51.A3. Taxonomy (NCBI): domain Bacteria; kingdom Pseudomonadati; phylum Pseudomonadota; class Gammaproteobacteria; order Vibrionales; family Vibrionaceae; genus Vibrio; species Vibrio sp. 10N.261.51.A3. Next base: position 55,004 of record NZ_JBFRPK010000095.1, on the reverse strand, counting down.
ACCGCAAAGAAACCTTGGCGCATTTGTACTTGGCCGTGGCCATGACAAGTGCCACACGTTTGTGCAGAAGAACCCGCTTTCGCGCCGCTGCCGTCACAAGTATCACACTCTACAAGTGTTGGTACTTCGATTTCTTTAGAAACACCACGAACCGCTTCTTCTAGAGAAAGTTCCATGTTGTAACGTAGATCTGAACCACGTTGTGCACGCTGTTGACCGCCACCACGACGACCGCCGCCGAAGATGTCGCCAAATACGTCACCGAAGATATCGCCGAAGTCACCTTGGCCACCGCCGCCGAAACCACCGCCGCCGCCCATGCCACCTTGTTCAAAGGCTGCATGACCGTATTGGTCGTAAGCTGCTTTCTTTTGAGAATCGGTTAGGATCTCGTACGCTACTTTTACTTCTTTAAACTTATCTGCTGCGGTCTCATCACCCTGGTTACGGTCCGGGTGGAATTTCATCGCTAAGCGTTTGTACGCTTTTTTAATATCGCGCTCTGATGCATCGCGGCTTACGCCTAATACTTCGTAAAAATCACGTTTTGACATGTTCTAGGTCACCAAAATAATTGCTACTACCGAATGATCACTTCAGTAGTCTGTGTATCAATCTAGATAAAAGTTCTGCCGGCTGAAATGCCGAATAAAGCTATTATCTAGATCGACAAGTCTAAATACAAATTTACGGGCGTGAGAGTTACCTCTGACGCCCGCAATAATAAGTCTTTGAGACAAATTTCTAAGAAGATAGCTTGAGTCCTAAGTGGAAGCGCGGAGCCTACGTTAGTAGGTGGACACTTCCGATAACGAAATCAGGCTACTCTGCGACGAACTTATTTTTTGTCTTCTTTAACTTCTTCAAACTCAGCGTCTACAACATCGTCGTCTTGCTTAGGTTGTTCACCAGCGTCAGCACCAGCTTGTTCAGCTTGAGCTTTCTGTTGAGCAATTTCCATTAGCTTTTGAGCTGCTTGCATAAGTTCTTGAACTTTAGCGTCGATAGCTTCTTTATCGTTACCAGACTTAACTTCTTCTAGTGCAGTGATAGCCGCTTCGATTTTAGCTTTCTCGTCTGCAGGTAGAGCTTCACCAGCTTCTTCTACTTGCTTCTTAGTGCCGTGAATCATTTGGTCAGCTTGGTTACGTGCAGTTACTAGCTCTTCGAACTTTTTGTCCGCTTCTTTGTTAGCTTCTGCTTCTTGTACCATTGCTTCGATCTCTTCCTCAGACAGGCCGCCTGATGCTTGGATAGTGATCTTCTGCTCTTTACCTGTTGCTTTATCTTTAGCAGATACGTTCAGGATACCATCAGCATCTAGGTCGAATGTTACTTCGATTTGTGGCATGCCACGTGGTGCTGGTTGGATACCTTCTAGGTTAAACTGACCAAGAGACTTGTTGTAAGTCGCTTGCTTACGCTCACCTTGAAGAACGTGGATAGTTACTGCGTTTTGGTTGTCTTCAGCTGTAGAGAACACTTGATCCGCTTTAGTAGGGATAGTTGTGTTTTTCTCGATAAGCTTAGTCATCACGCCGCCCATCGTTTCGATACCGAAAGATAGAGGAGTAACGTCTAGTAGTAGAACGTCTTTAACGTCACCAGCTAGTACACCACCTTGAACAGCAGCACCCATTGCAACAGCTTCGTCAGGGTTCACGTCTTTACGTGGCTCTTTACCGAAGAATTCAGTTACTTTAGCTTGAACCATAGGCATACGAGTTTGACCACCAACTAGGATAACGTCAGTGATTTCGCCTACAGATAGGTCAGCATCTGCTAGAGCTACTTTTAGTGGCTCAAGAGAACGTTGAACTAGGTCTTCAACTAGAGACTCAAGCTTCGCACGAGTCACTTTGATGTTCATGTGCTTAGGACCAGTCGCATCAGCAGTAACGTAAGGTAGGTTTACGTCAGTTTGAGTAGTAGAAGAAAGCTCGATTTTCGCTTTTTCTGCTGCTTCTTTAACACGCTGCATTGCTAGTGGATCAGCTTTAAGGTCGATACCTTGCTCTTTCTTGAACTCATCTACTAGGTAGTTGATCATGCGGTTATCGAAATCTTCACCACCAAGGTGAGTGTCACCGTTAGTTGAAAGAACTTCGAAAGTCTTCTCGCCTTCTACTTCATCGATTTCGATGATAGAGATATCGAATGTACCACCACCAAGGTCGTATACAGCGATAGTGCGATCACCACCTTGCTTGTCTAGGCCGTAAGCTAGAGCAGCAGCAGTTGGTTCGTTGATGATACGTTTAACATCTAGACCAGCGATACGGCCAGCATCTTTCGTTGCTTGACGTTGAGCATCGTTGAAGTAAGCAGGAACAGTTACTACTGCGCCAGTTACTTCTTCGCCTAGGAAATCTTCAGCTGTTTTCTTCATTTTCTTAAGAACTTCAGCAGATACTTGAGGAGCAGCCATTTTTTGGCCTTGCGCTTCAACCCATGCATCACCGTTGTCAGCCTTAACAATGTTGAAAGGCATGATTTCGATATCGCGTTGAACTTCTTCATCTTCAAAACGACGACCGATTAGACGCTTGATAGCGAACAGTGTGTTTTGAGGGTTAGTAACAGCTTGACGTTTTGCAGGTTGACCAACTAGCGTTTCGCCTTCTGTGTATGCGATTACTGATGCTGTTGTGCGTTCGCCTTCAGCATTTTCAATTACGCGTGGTTTGTCGCCGTCAAGAACAGCAACACAAGAGTTAGTAGTACCTAAATCAATACCAATGATTTTACCCATCAGGCCATCTCCGAAATATTTTCTATTAAGTTTTTGCTATACCCACATATGTGGGGGTGGTAATCAGGGAATCAACCCTAATACACAAAATTAAAGTGCAAATGTAATTTGCTTTCGTATGCACCATAGATAAGGGCTGCAAACTGGTTTTCAAGGGAATAAGTAAAAAAAATCTATTTTTTCCCGTATCTTTTTACATAAAGGTAAAAAGTGACCGATCCCTTGCCAATTAAGGCTCCAATGTTGAGAAACTCTCGCATTTGTCGCCACATTGAAACCTCAACCCTATTCCAGATGCCATAAAAAAAGACCTTCATGTGGAAGGTCTTTTTCAAATAGATATTAATCAGTTAAATATTGTTCAAATGGTGACTGATTCAGCCATATTATTGGTTGAGCACTAACTGGTAGAAGCTCGCTTGAGTGTAATCACCCGCTTCCATACCACGCCATTCACAGGCTGAGCTCGACTTCTTAGTGTTGCATTGATTGTATGCGCCCGCCTTGAAGTACATCCAGTCCTGTCCATAACCAAGGTCGATATCATGCCCCTGATACTTACCCTTGGCCAAATCAACATCATACGTCTTCACAATAGGATCGGCTGAGTTTGGATTCTTAGTAAAGGTTAAGTGCATGATGTTATCTTTGATATTCACATCGTATGAGAACACTTCACCTAGCTTGATGCCATCAGCAGGGTCCGAGCTGCCTTTTTTCAGATTGTATTGACCAAATACATCATGGCGAATGTCTTTACGAAGTTTCTTTCCGTTTTCATCCTTCGCGTTTTTCATCTCTGTCGGCGGGTTGAGCTCGTAGTTCCATGTTAATGAACCATGCTCATGCTCTGGTAGTTTACGGTAAACAATTTTAAGAGGTTCATTGTCCGAGCCGTGAATTTGCCCGATGACGACTGAAAATGCGCCTGTTTTATTGTAGTTACCACTGGTACTCACCTGATCGACAGAAAGCGTCGCCGTCATTTGGCCGCCAATAGAGCCAAACTCTTCCGCGTTCTTATGGCTTGAAATCGCGAAGTTGTTGCTCGGCGCAGAGTAGCTATCCGCTAGCATCGCTCTTAGCTCACTACGCGTGTTTTTACTGTTTGGCGTCGTTGGAGCTGTATTCGGAGCCACAAACACCATCGCACCAGATTCAGCATCCGTGTAGAACCATTTAGGGTGAACGTAAGGCGTGTCTACATTCGACAGTTCCTTTTTACCAATCTCCAGCGTTTTACCTTTTCTAGACCCTTCAGTCGTCAGCTCCGGTAAGTTAATTTTCCATTTAGATAAATCGAAGTTTTGTGCTGGTGCTTTTGCAGGGTCAAGATTGAACTGTTGACCAATATCGTGATTAGAAGCAAGAGCGGGAGCGGCTAAAAGGCTGGCAGTCAGTAGGCTAAGGTAAGACAGCTTCATTATTGGGTTTCCTTTATGTCGTCATAATGTAGGTTGCCAGAACAATAAAATAATATTGTATTATTATATGTGATCTATATTAAAGATTGAAAACTGATGGCCAATTCGGCACGAGTAAAAAGAAAAAATGAGACTTAACACCAATCAAAGATATTTTTAGCCAGGTTATCAGATAGCCCAAAGCACTTATCATCAGAAACAAAAAAGCCCCGCTCTGGTTGAGCGGGGCTTCGCAGTTATTGAGTCTTAATTAAGAATTAAACTTCTGCTTTTTGCAGCTCAGCTTCTTCGTTAGCTTCAACGCCAATTTCGTTTTCAGATTTAGCAACGATAGTGTTCACCGCTGTGTCACCCACTACGTTTGAAGAAGTACAGAACATGTCACAGATACGGTCAACAGCAGCAACAATCGCTAGACCTTCTGGTGGTAAACCTAGTTGGTGCAATAGAACACCGACCATAACCACACCACCACCAGGAACACCACCAGCACCGATAGAAAGTAGCAAGATAGTTAGACCTAGAGTAAAGATATCAGCAGTGTTGATTGGCTGACCGAATGCGTTTGCTACGAACATAGTTGCTAGTGCGATGTAGATAGATACACCAGACATGTTCATTGTTGCACCTAGTGGTACACCGAAACCTGCTACTGACTTAGATACGTTTAGTTTGTCAGTAAGAGTACGCATTGTTACTGGGATTGTTGCATTCGAACTTGCTGTAGATAGTGAGAATAGAACTTGCTCACGAGTTGCACGTAGGAACTGCTTTGGAGAAATACCAGTGAATGAACCAACCATCATTGGATAGAAGAAGAAAATCCAGAACACAAGCATTGCAACCACAAGCGCCACATAGCCAGCAACTGACATTAGCGTGTCTGCATCCAGTGTTGCGCCCAGTTGAATCATCAGAGCAAATACACCGTAAGGCGCCAAGCTCATTACTAGGCCGATAAGCTTCATCATGATTTCGTTAGCCATCTTGAATGTCTTGATAGCTGGGCCACCACGAGAATCAAGCGCTTGAATAGCAAGACCTGTCAAAATTGCCATGAAGATGATTTGTAGCATGTCGCCGCTTGCGAACGCTTCTACAGGGTTGCTAGGAACGATGTTAACAACAAGAGAGAAGATGTCTGGTGTTTCAGTTGTTGTAAGCGCAATTGTCTCAGAAACCGTACCCGCTAGATTCGCACCTGCACCTGGTTGGAAAATAAGACCAATCGTTAGCGCTGCTGAGATCGCGATGATGGTGTTAATAATGTAAAGACCAAAGGTTTTACCACCGAGACGACCAAATGAACGAATATCTTTTAGCTCAACAATACCGCAAACAATAGATACGTATACAAGAGGAACTACAAGTAACTTGATAAGTGATACGAACATACCACCAGCACCTTCTGCAGCACCAAGTAGATACGTATCAAAAATAGCAATACCGCTGAATAGGTACTGAATAGCAGTACCAATAAGTAGACCAGCAAACAAGCCTACAAAAATTTTACTTGAGAGCGATTTATCCATCGTTCTTCTCCAGTTTGTTGTGTTTGAAATTTGTACTTTTATAGTTATATATGCGATCAAAATCGCTATATGGCAGTGGATTTTACATACAAAGATAACAATTAAAAGTGTTTATTTACAAAAACATCACAAATGTGACATCAAAACATTTACTCAATAACAACCAGCTTCATAACACAAAACTCTAAATCGCTGATCTGAATGAAATAAAAAGAACGACATTCTTAATGCGGTTTTGATGCTTATTTACGTGGACTCTCAAGTTACAGGCATAAAAAAAGAGAGGCATATGCCTCTCTTTTTATTTTACGCAAACCAGTGATTTATTTTGTCGCTGCGACTAACTCAGTCAATGCACCAGTCAATCACTTGGCAACGTAATTCGTCATTACTTAGCAACCATAACCATCGCTGGGCGAACCACACGACCGTTTAGTTCGTAGCCTTTTTGCATCACAAACATAACCGTGTTCGATTCGTGATCTGGGCTTTCTTGAATAGACATCGCTTGGTGGAATTCAGGGTTGAACGCTTCACCTTCAGGGTTGATCTCTTTAAGACCAAACTTAGCAACTGTGTCTACGAACGTTTTGTGCGTTAGCTCAACACCTTCATACAGTGGCTTAACCACTTCGTTTTCAGCGTCTGCCGCTTGCATTGCACGCTCTAGGTTGTCGATTACAGGAAGCAGACCTTCAGCAAACTTGTTCAAAGCGAATTTACGCGCTTTATCAATTTCTTGTTCGCTACGGCGACGCATGTTTTCAACTTCAGCTTTCGCGCGAAGAACAGAATCTTGCTGCTCTTTCACTTTAGATTCGCTAGAAAGCAGTGCAGCTTCCAGTTGAGCGATTTTTGCTTCCTGCTCATCAGCAGCGTCTTCATTCAGTTCAGCTTCTTCAACTTTCTCAGCTTCAGCGATGATCTGATCTAGCTCTGCTTCGGTTACTTTGTTTTCTTCGTTGCTCATGATATCTCCAGAATTCGTTTTCAATGCAAGTGACAGGCGTGTTTGCGCCCCAAATTGATATAAAACACTCGCATAGACGTTCAACTTGCCTTTATTATGGGGATGAAGAATTTTGATTCAAGCCTAATTCGTTTGGAAACGTTATGAAAAAGCCATTTGAAGTCATCGCCATTATCGGTAAACCTCGAGATCAGCAAGCAATTCAGACTCATAGAGAGCTCTATCAGTGGTTAAGTGCTGAGGGTTATCAAGTGTTTGTTGATGACAGACTCGCCACTATTTTAGACGACATCCCAAAAGAACATTTTTCTAGCCTGATTGAATTAGGTAAACGCGCCGATCTCGCCATTGTGGTCGGTGGTGACGGAAACATGCTCGGTGCCGCTAGAATCTTGTCACGTTTCGACATTTCAGTGATTGGTGTTAACCGAGGTAATCTTGGTTTCCTAACCGATCTCAACCCTGAAAACTTCCAGAGCGCGTTGACTGATGTTCTCAAAGGCGAGTTCATGGAAGAAGAGCGCTTCTTACTTGAAACGGAAATTCATCGTCACGGCCAGATAAAAAGCCACAATGCAGCCCTTAATGAGGCAGTACTGCACCCCGGACAAGTGGCGCACATGATCGAGTTCGAAGTGTATATCGATGATAGCTTCGCCTTCTCACAGCGCTCTGATGGCTTAATCGTCTCAACACCGACAGGTTCAACCGCTTATTCACTTTCTGGTGGCGGCCCTATTCTGTCATCAAGCTTAAATGCAATTTCATTAGTACCAATGTTCCCGCACACTCTTTCAAGCCGCCCACTAGTGGTGGATGGAAAGCGTCGTATCAAGCTGATCGTATCGCCTGATAACCGTGGAACTCAGGAGGTGAGCTGCGATGGTCAAATCTCACTGCCTGTTTCTCCTGGTGATGAGATCCACATTTACCAAAGCCCAAATGTGCTCAAACTGATCCACCCTAAAGACTACAACTACTACCACGTTCTACGTAACAAGCTAGGCTGGTCGAGTAAGCTGTTCTAAGTGAAAAGCGAACGATTTTAAAAGGCTGACGACATTCGTCAGCCTTTTTATTGCCAGTAAAAGCCCGTCGGCTCTAGCTTCTCTGCAGTTCCTTATACCTCCACTCCCAAGAGGGAGGAACGACTGAGTTGGGAATCTATAGCGGTTTCAGTGATCTACGAACAACCTCAATTCTGATAACGGTCGCAAAAAATTTTCACCTGTCGACTTTACTGTATAAAGAAACAGTATATACTGAACTTATATACAGTATTGTTCAGTTATACAGGTAAATAAAAATGCTGGCTCATTTAAGTGTTAATAATTTCGCTATTGTTAAGTCTTTACAGCTAGAACTATCTAAAGGCATGACAACAATCACCGGGGAAACTGGTGCGGGTAAATCTATCGCTATCGATGCTTTAGGCTTATGTCTTGGGGGAAGATCCGATGCAGGAATGGTTCGACAAGGTGAAGAAAAAACCGAAGTCAGTGCCGCTTTTTTACTTGAGAACAATCTGCATGCAACCCGCTGGTTAGAAGACAACGAATTGCTTGATGGTAGTGAGTGCATCCTGCGCAGAACCATCTCAAAAGAAGGTCGTTCTCGTGCATTCATCAACGGTAGCCCTGTCCCTCTTTCGCAATTGAAATCACTTGGACAACTGTTGATCAACATCCATGGTCAACACGCGCATCACCAGTTGATGAAAAGCGATTATCAAATGGCCATGCTTGATCAATACGCAGGCCACTTGAACCTATTGAAATCGACACGTAATGCTTACCAAGCATGGCGACAAGCGGATAACCACTTAAAAGAGTTACGTGAGAATAGCCAGCAAAACCAAGCTCAAAAACAACTTCTTGAATACCAAATCAAAGAGTTAAATGAGCTGTCTATTGGGGAGGAAGAATATGAAGACCTCGAACAAGAGCATAAGCGCCTCTCCAATAGCGGAGAACTGGCCACAACCTGTCAGCAAGCTATCGAACTTATTTATGAAGGTGAAGAAGTTAATGCGCTTGGTATTCTGCAATCGGCCAATAACTCCTTAATTCAGTTAGCTGAGCTAGATGAAAGATTGGCCGAGTTACCGAACTTGCTTTCTGAAGCCATTATTCAGATCGAAGAGACCAACAACGAGTTAAGAACCTACCTAGACAGCATTGATGTTGATCCCGGTCGTATGGCTTACGTTGAGGAGCGTTTCTCTAAAGTGATGTCGATGTCTCGTAAACACCACGTGTTACCTGAAGAGCTGTATAAGCACCATCAAGACTTACTACAACAAGTTGAAGCGCTTGATTGCTCTGATGAAAAATTGGAAGAACTGGCCAACGAGGTAGAAAACCAATACCAATCGTTCGTTGCTAAATCAGAGAAGCTTCATAAATCTCGCACTCGTTACGCAAAAGAGCTCAACAAGCTGATCACGCAAAGCATGCACGAACTGAGCATGGAAAAAGCGCAGTTTGCCATTGAAGTGAACAACACCAACACACACCCTTCTCCATTGGGTATGGATAACGTGACCTTCATTGTTTCGACCAACCCAGGCCAACCAATGCAGCCGATTGCGAAAGTGGCCTCTGGTGGTGAGTTATCACGAATCTCATTAGCGATTCAGGTGATCACAGCGCAAAAAGTGGATACACCAAGCCTGATTTTCGATGAAGTCGATGTGGGTATCAGTGGACCAACCGCTGCGGTTGTCGGAAAAATGCTACGTAAGCTGGGCGAATCGACACAAGTTATGTGCGTGACTCACTTACCTCAAGTTGCCGGTTGCGGTCACCAACAACTTTTTGTAGCGAAGAACACGAAATCAGGTAAAACCGAGACTCAAATGCACACGCTTGATGAGCAACAACGCGTTTCAGAGCTTGCTCGACTGCTTGGTGGCAGCCAGATTACCGAATCGACGCTTGCCAATGCAAAAGAGTTATTAATCGCAGCATAGGTTACATATTCAGCAACTTTCTGATAATTTACCGAAAATTCTTGGCAATTTTGCAACTTAATTCAAAATTGCCAGTCATAACAAGCTCAAAGCGCAAGGAGCTTTTTACTTCTTGCTGGAGCTTGTTTATTATCAGGCAGTATTTTAGCGAAGAAAGATCTCAAACTATGCGAATTAAAAAGTGGTTAGTTGCAGTTCCACTTGCACTAACAATGTTGACCGGTTGCTCTCTGTTAGAGAAGTTGGTTTATCGAATTGACATCAATCAGGGTAACTATGTTGAACAGGAAGCTGTCGATCAGCTCAAGTTTGGCATGACAAAAACACAAGTTCGTTACGTTATGGGCTCACCTATGCTTATCGAAAATGGCTACCCAGATACGTGGTACTACATTTACCACCACACAAAAGGCCATGAAGACTCGATTCAAAAAAATCTTGTTGTTAACTTTGATGCAACGGGCACCTTAGTGACGATCAATGGTGATTTTGAAGCCAGTGATGAATTCTTCGAAAGCCTTCGCTAGCTTTCAACTAACAAAGCTTTCCAGTCAAAAGCAAGAATCGCAAAAGCCTGCTCATATGAGCAGGCTTTTTAATATCTGCTAACAAATGAGACTGTAGACTGTATTGTCTAACAAACAGATGAAAAAAAGCTCGCTAATGCGAGCTTCTTTATCATTCAAATTTGTTTGGTATTACGATTTAGCCGCCGCTTTCGCTTGTTCAGCACGCTTACGGCGAATCTCTTTTGGATCGGCTAACAGTGCACGGTAGATTTCGATACGGTCTTTATCACGAACCGTCGCATCTAGCTTAACGTTACGGCTGAATACGCCAACCTTGTTTTTCGCTAAGTCGATTTCTGGATACAGTTCCAAAACACCAGACTGCGCAATAATCTCTTCCACAGTCGCGTTCTTGTTCACCACCAAGGTAAACACACGCTGCTCGTGCGGAAGCGCAAACACAACCTCTACGTGGATCATATCTGATTCAATAGTCATGGCTTAGTAAACCTGTTTCGCTCGTTGAGTAAAAGCACTGACCATATTGCTTGTCAGTTCATTGAAAATCTTGCCAAATGCCATTTCAATCATTCGACTAGAAAATTCAAACTCTAGTTTAAGTTCAACCTTACATGCTTGGTCGTCTAGAGGAGTGAAATACCAGCCCCCCTCCAGCTTCTTAAACGGGCCATCTACCAGCTCCATTAAAATTTCAGCACCATCCGCCATTCGATTCGACGTAGTGAATGTTTTACTGATACCAGCTTTAGAGACATCAACCGAAGCCACCATCGCGGAATCTGAAGATTCGATCACACGAGAACCAGAACATCCTGGCAAAAACTCAGGATAACGAGCAACATCATTGACCAAGCTGAACATCTGGTCGGCACTAAAAGACACTAATGCTGAACGAGTAACCTTTGGCATATAGACTCCTGTTAAAGACAGCGTTACATTAACACAAACTGCAATTTTAATTGTATTGGGCCAGAGCGCAAATAAAAAGGATTCCCCAACTAGGGTGCAATCCGTATAATGAGGCCATTATGGCAAAGAATAAATCAAAATCAAAAGCCGGTAGTAATACCATTGCGCTTAATAAGAAAGCTCGCCACGAATATTTCATCGATGATGAGATAGAAGCGGGGCTTGAGCTACAAGGCTGGGAAGTAAAATCCCTACGTGAAGGCAAAACCAATATCGCAGAAAGCTACGTCTACATCAGAGATGGCGAAGCATTCATCAGTGGTATGACGATCACTCCGCTAACTCAAGCGAGTACTCATATCGTGGCGAACCCAACACGCATCCGTAAACTACTAATGTCGAGAAAAGAACTCGATAACCTTATCGGTCGTATTAACCGTGAAGGCATGACACTTGTCGCAACCGCACTTTACTGGTCTCGCTCTTGGGCGAAGATTAAAGTTGGCGTAGCGAAAGGTAAAAAGCTGCACGATAAACGTACTGATATGAAAGAAAAAGATTGGGCGAGAGATAAAGCACGAATTATGAAGAGTAATTTGCGTTAATTTTAAGCACTTAAACGCACAGTGCTAGACAGGCAAAGCTTTTCTGGTACTATGCGAATAACACTTGGGGCTGATTTAGGATTCGACAGGAATTTTGAAGTCTGAGGTGCATGCCGTGGGGCGGTTGGCCACGTTAAAAGCCGCAAAAAAATAGTCGCAAACGACGAAAACTACGCACTAGCAGCTTAATAACCTGCTCAGAGCTCTCTTACCCTAGCTTCCGCTCGTAAGACGGGGACCAATAAGAGATCAAACCCAAACTAGCTAGCGCGGCTTCTCCCACCTGAGAGGAAAAGCGCGAATTATAATTCAGGTTAGCCTTTAACTAGCGTGTCGGTTCGCAGGTTGCTGGTGAAATTAAAGATCGACTAAGCATGTAGTACCAATGATGAATGATTTTTGGACGCGGGTTCAACTCCCGCCAGCTCCACCAAACGTTTGGAAAGGGCGGTAAGTCACTGATTTACCGCCCTTTTTGTATTTATAACTTCGATATTAGGCTGTTTGTACTACATTTTGGTACTAAGACATGCACTATTTATCTATCTCGAAATCCGGTATTTGGCAGTTCCGATATCAGATCCCCTCTGAGCATCGACATCGGTTTAATGGATTCCATGAGATCAAGCGCTCACTGAAAACATCCAACAAAGACAAAGCTATTCTTTTAGCGTTAGAGCTAGAGATACAGGTTCGTCGTACCATTTTAGCGCCAACTATCAACGCAACATCACCTCAAGTAAAACCTCTCAACCAAGATAAAACACCCACCGCAACGAAAGCCAAACAAACTAAAACGCTATGCCCAGAAAAGATGCTGGAACGCTTTTGTAGCTATAAAGCTCAGCATATATCGCCAAAGGCTGTTGGAATGCTGAAAGCTAAGTGCCAAACCGTTCTTGGTTTACTTGGAAAGTCCCACCTCCCTGAGATTCGCAGACGTGATGCAGAAGACGCAGTGCAGCTATTACGGCAGTATCCCGTCAACATGAAGAAACACCCTCAGTTCAAAGGTCTAACAGCCAAGGAAGCGGTTAAACTCAATAATAGCCTCGATATGCCTACACTGAGTGAAGAGTCAGTAAAAGACTATTGTCAGAAGATGTCTGGGTTCTTTGAGTGGTGCCACTTGAACGAACTCACTGACATCAACCCATTCAAGGCAATCCGCTTTCGCAAACAGCGCAGAGACAGTGAAGCAAAAAACGCCTATACAAACAGAGATTTACAAAAAATATTTAGTACCGAGATTCATACTAAGCGACAGTTCAAACACCCCTACTACTACTGGCTACCAGTCCTTGCCAGCCTAACGGGAGCTAGACTGAATGAACTCTGCCAGCTCTACAAGTCAGATATTTGCCAACGAGATGGAATTTGGGTAATTCATATTGATGACCGACATGAGGGACAAAAACTCAAAAACTTGACGAGCCGTCGTGTTATTCCAATTCACCGAAATTTGATAGAACTAGGCTTCATTGAGTACCTACATTCAGTAAAACACGAGCGTGTTTTTCCTGAGCTGAAGGACTCACGAGACGGCTTTGGTAGCGCCGCTTCTAAGTGGTATGGCCGATTTAAAAGCAAGCTCGGTTTTGGAAAAGGCCACGACTTTCATTCCTTCCGTCATACTGTTGCTACGCAGTTCAAACGAAAACAGGTTTCACATATTGCCGCTGGTGCAATCTTAGGTCACACCTTAAACAACATTACCTACGATCGTTACGGAAAAGAACTTGATGTTAGCCAGCTTCAAGAAGTAATTAACCTTATTGAACTTCCCCGCTTAACTAAAATTTAAATTGATATAAACGCTTGACTCGTTTTTTGGGGCGTGAATTCACGCCCACTTTAAATTATTTTCACGCCTAAAAAATAAGCACTCAATAGGAGTGGTAATTTAAAATCATTTACAATCAACAGCTTAAAAAAACTTGACCATCATCAAACTTATCGAGTAAGGGTTTTTAGCATGACTGATTTTTTACTATTCGGACGTGAACCTTCCCTTTAGATTAAATGGAAACCAACGGAAGAAATAGGAGATTCCAATGAATCTATCCACTGTCACAAATAGCATACATCTTAACTATAACCCTAATATCGTGGCTCTTGAGCTTGATCTCCCTATACAGAAAAGCAAGAAAAACGCTAAGGCAATGACTTCTTATGAGCTGCTAGATGCTTATACAAAATCTCGAACTCAGCTAGCAAGTGCAAACCTAAAGAACATTCAAGAAGATCACCAACGCATCACTAAGACACTTGGTTTTTTGGATTTTACTGATTTAAAAGATCTTGACTACGCAGGTTCAGAAGCCGTTGGTAAAGCATTAACGTATCTTCCTGCGAACTCAGAAAAATACGCAGAGCTAAAAGGTCTATTCGGGTTCGAATTAGTTGCTAAAAACTATTCATTGCCAGAACCTTATCCATGTATTTCACAGTCCACTAAGAAAGGCTATATCCAGAAGTTCTCTTCATTCTTGAAATGGGCTAAACGTCATGGTTATGTTGATGACAATGTCTTCTATAAACTACCTATTGGTAAAGTTCATGAGGGCAAAAAACGTTTCCCTTTCGATGGCGAGCAGCTCACTAACATTTTTTCTATGCCAGATTATTCGGAGCATAAATACCTCCACCCGTACTATTATTGGGTCCCTTTGATCCAGCGCTATAGTGCATTAAGGCTCAACGAAGTCTGCCAATTTGATGTCACCGATATCAAAAAAGTTGATGGTATTGATTGCTTCTTAGTACAACAAGTGTTTGATGGTCAACGAGTAAAAACTGAATCATCAATCCGAGTTGTGCCTATCCATGATGAGCTAAAAAAGAAAGGTTTCTTGTCTTTCGTTGAATCGAAGAAAAGTGGCCGCCTATTCCCCGAGTTAACTTTAGTTAAAGGTTATTACTCGAACAACGCTTCTAAATGGTTTGCTCGCCGTCGGAAAAAACTAGGATTAGGCAAAGGCTTTGATGCCCACTCATTCCGCCATACTTTTATCAACGAGTTGAAGCAAAAAGAAGTTTCTAAAGAAATCATTGAGTGTATCGTCGGTCACTCACATGAATCTGAATCATTCGACACCTATAGCTACCAGTACAGCCCTGCCATACTAGCTTCGGTTGTAAACATGATTGATACATCACATACGGCTTCTGTACTGCCTTACATGCAAAAGAAAGCAGCAGCTTAACTCTTAATTTAAATCCTCTTTGATCCTATCCCCAAAATGCGGAGGGATCACTGTTACCTGAATAAAGGAAAACATTACATGTACGTTTATAACACCGACCGAACCATTCGCACCAAATACCCCCTTGAACGAACTTATGCCGATATTTTCGGTAACTACCTATCGTTCATCCTCTCCGTCGAGTACCTACAGTCTAACGGTGACTGGAGTGAAGCAGGGTTGCGTTGGGTAATTAATTGCAACAGCAAGGAATACATAATGGAAAACGGCTTCAAGGATTTCCCACACCGAGTATCTTGATATCAAATTTTAATTGTTTGGCAGATGTCAAAAACATCTGCCAAAGCTTGCTAGCAACGTTCGTAAACTATATTAATTGATGTTGTGATCTTTGACCCTTTCTTCTTTTTCTTATCAAAGTCAACCACTTCAAAGGTTCTATCCCCCCTCCATTTAGCGTAATTATCTACCTCCTTAATCGCCTTATTAAATACATCTCGGCGAAACGTATTTATATCAACGTATTTGTCACCATGTACGCGCACAATTACACCAGCCTCGTCTAACTGCTCTTTCTTTTTATCTCTCTCACGGTGACAACGATACGCTTTTAGCAATAAGTCTTGTGAATCATCAAAGATAAGAGCTTCCTCTTTGGTCAAACTGCTATAGCCTTTTTTATTAGCAAGACTGTACCAGTTCAAACTTTTAGCGTATTTTTCCAGTTCAGACAATTTAAAGTACCAAGGATTTTCAGAAGATCCGGAGTTTTTTTTCACTTCAGTAAAGACGATATCAATGCTGCTATTGATACCAAAAAAACTACGCCAGCGAGGGACTGAAAAGTTCACACGACCTCGATCAACGAGTTCATGCTGCATGCCAAGTCGGCTATAAAGTAGATCATAGAGTCGTAAGCCAGCCAGTGATTTAAAGCTACTTAATCGGTCGAGAAACATTGTGTTATAACTAGATGTAGCAAACAGGAGGGGCAAAAACTTTACGTTAAATGTAATAGTGACTAGCGGTTTAGAATCGTCGATCTCAACCTTTTCGATAGGGTGACCAATAAAGGCACCAATAGGTAAAAAAGCTAGGTCATACTCTTCAGGCTGGCTAAAAATAGAAAGATGCCTTGTTGCATCACCTACATTTTGACCAATCTTCTGCTCAACATGAACCTTTTCCCTAAACTTAGTCCAATCTGAGATTGTAACTTCCTTCTCGGTTGATATATGAATTTGCTCAGCTTGTCGTAAAGCATCTGCATACTTATCTTTATTGTAAGTTTTTCTTCTCTTTGAGCCTTTGCGACTAACTGTGCAAAACTGACTCATATCTTCAAACGAAAGCGTAACTTTCCTTTCTTCTTCTTTAGAAAATGCAGATGCAACTAAATCAGGAATCTCGTCATTGGTTGCTCGGTCATGCTCGTTCCAAAGATCGGAATTAAACTGATTAACATGGAAAAGTTGCTGCCATCCACAAATAGCACACAGCAAAGACTTGTATGACAATATATTGATATTTGGGGGGGATAGATGTGTGAACGTCGCCTGAGAAAAAGAGTTATTGACAACGTACCATGGCTTTTCTTTCAATGAGGCTAAGTGCTCAATCGTTGGAGTATTTGACATAATTTAAGGTGTTATAGTTTTCTTTAATAATAACACAATGTCGTAATACTCTCACTCGCAATGTCGTAATTTTCTCATGTGGAAATTTCAAAATGTCGCAATACTATCACATAAAAAACAACCATTGACTTATAATGCATTGATTATTAAACCATTCCAGCCTAACCACAATGCCACGTAAAATTATTTAATATTTAGAAAGATTTATTATTATATAAGGCAATGTTGGCACATTCCCCCCGAGTTGCTTGCACTAAATTGAAAGAATAGTCTGAAAGATTATGTAGATACCACCTAACTTACAAGGTGTTTCAAAGACAAAAACCTAGATTTTGGGTAAGATGACAGCAACTAACGTCATAACCTAACCCATAGGCACATCATGGTTCGTGAACACCAACAAGAATTACAAAAACAGCTCTGGAACATCGCTAACACTCTGCGTGGCAATATGTCAGCCGACGACTTCCGTGACTACATTCTAGGGCTTATCTTCTACAAGTACCTATCAGACAAGTTGAACCGCTACTGTGATGAACTACTTACTGAAGATGGTATCAAGTTCGTAGAATCTGATAATGAGTTGATTAAAGAATTGCATGATGAGTGTGTCGAGAACCTTGGCTATTTCATTGCCCCTAAACAGCTATTCTCAAGCCTTGCTAAGCGTGGCGAGAAGTCTGAGTTCATTCTTGATGAGCTAAGCCGTGTCCTTAATGACATTGAGCAGTCCACAACAGCGGCTGATTCTGCGGACGACTTTAACGGACTGTTTGAAGAACTCGACCTTAACTCTAGCAAGTTAGGTAAGAACCCAGACGCTCGCAACAAGCTTATCTGCCAAGTGTTGGTTCATCTAGAAAACATCGACTTCCAAATCGACAACACTGAGATAGACCTACTGGGTGATGCCTATGAATTCTTAATTGGTCAGTTTGCCTCTGGTGCAGGTAAAAAAGCAGGTGAGTTCTATATAATGCCATCTACCTCTTTACTGCCTAAATGCCACCTTCCTTTGGCAGCATAAACTGTTACCACTCAATCGGTGTTAAAGTCGATTTCAAATAAAGTGGATGAGCAGGTTCACCTGATTTATTGACTTTCAATACGTTTATTTCTGGAACTAAAGCTCGAACATCCTCAGAGCGATTCAAAAACACACCATCATTTCCCCATGCACCAACAATAACGCCTGCACTTTTAGATAGTCGAGTCAGTGTTTCGTCATTTTCATCACCGATAGGGTTTGTTGCTCTTTTCATGTCTTCTGGCTGAGTAGCTCGATAGGCAAAAAGGTTCGCCATACATAAGCCACCATACCCCCATGATTTGGCGAAATTAATACAGCGTCGAATAGTAGGATCATCTTCAGTTTCATCTGCCGTTGATGGATTAAGTCCTATGAACATCGCATAGGGCTTTGACTCATCCCAGGTTCGCCAAAGTTCATAACGATAAGTACTACAATCAGATAATCTTGCTGTTTTCTTCATATCAATCATCCACAACTTCAATCGTTACATGCTGAGCACCAAGGTATGTGCCTTCATCCACTTCATAACGCAGGGTTTCATCGCAATGTGGACAATCAAAGGCTTCGTTTGGCTCGATGCATTCATCTTCTAGCCAGTCCCAGCCAATATGCTTTTCACAAGTTGGGCATCTCATTTCAACAATCCTTATTCATTCAAATACAACTCAGCCATCCCATCTAAACGGGCTTTCACTTCTTTCCAGTGAGGCATCACGCTAGTTAGTAAGCGCCAAAACTTGTCACTGTGGTTATGCTCAGCGATATGGCAAAGCTCATGTAGGATCACGTAATCAATACACTCTTTGGGCGCTTTTATTAGGTGAGGGTTGAGCATCAGGTTCCCTTTGGCTGAACAACTTCCCCATTGCTTAGTCATAGGCAGTACACGAAAGCTTGGGATACCATCAACCCAGGTCGCTTGAGGTAATAACTCAGCTAGGCGCTCATGGAAAATACGTTCAGCTCGAACCTTGTACCAGTTGCGCACTAGTGCTTTAACCATGGCAGCTTTGTCATCGTTGAACCTCGTCAAGGTGACAAGTAACTTACCGCGAGTCATTTTTACCGTTGGCAAGGCATCTGCATCTTCAACTACCTTTAGTACATAACGACGACCAAGATAGAACTGCATCTCACCGCTGACGTAGTGTTTAGGCTGGACATGCTCCAAATGACCTCGAAACTCTTTCAGGGCATCATAAATCCACTTGGCACGCTTCATTACCGCTTGGTGAATGTCCTCAAGCTCAGCGTCTTCTGGGGTACTAACCGTGACATCGCAGTTGGGTTGCACCTTGATGGTAATGCTTCGCTTCTTTCCTTGTTTGATAGGCTTACGCAACACCTCATAGCTCACAGCCTCATCTCCATAGATGAAGCTGTATTCCTCTTTGTTGCGTTCGTCAGAGACTGTTGATGCCATTAATGGTGACCTGCTAAACCTAAGCGAGTGATTTGCACCACTTCTTCGGCAATGACTTGCGCTTTATCGACCCCTAAATCGGCAAACAGTAACGGAAGCACCTCTAGATTGATCTGGTTTTCAATCTCTGATGGATTGATTGAAAACTCTGCTACCGCTTTGCGCACTTTCTCGTCAATCTCTACTGCATAGTTGAAGCATTGATCCTCAGTAAGACCTTGACCTTCACAACCATGCTTTAAGAACAGTCCAAAGTAAGCTTGTACATGACGCTTAATTTTTGGATCTAGCTCTGTGAAGCGATCGGTTGGTAACCCCTCGACTTTGCGCTCTTTCACTTGCTCTTCAAAATCAGCAAATAGGAGATATTGCTTAACAGGCGCATCGAACATCTCTTTGGCTTGCTGAATTGCTTGTTTAAGCAGTTTCGAGAAATACTCTTGTGCATAAGGGTCGTCGGCAAGGTCTTGCTCAATCATCTTAGTGA
Source organism: Vibrio sp. 10N.261.51.A3 (assembly GCF_041471965.1). Lineage (NCBI taxonomy): Bacteria > Pseudomonadati > Pseudomonadota > Gammaproteobacteria > Vibrionales > Vibrionaceae > Vibrio > Vibrio sp. 10N.261.51.A3. The sequence continues at coordinate 35,525 of NZ_JBFRPK010000095.1, read as the reverse complement.
CACGACCAGTGATCGCATCTTTCTTATTGCGAGCCTCATCGTCACTTAGCTCTTCTGGTTTTATATCCTTACCCATGTTGCCAACTAGATAAGCGCCTTTAGACTCTTGGATCTCAACGCCACCGATGTGCTTGTCTAACATAGTGCGAATACTCTCAGCGTACTCGTCGTAATCAATGGTCTCTTCTGCTTGCTCACGGACAACTTTACGCAGCGATGTCATGCTTTTTAGTGTGTCTTTATAAATCTGGCGCTTATCATCAAAGCTCTTGTCTTCAAAGTAGGTGGCTGATTGCAAAGCGACTTTTAAACAATTAGCAAACGCAGTGAGTGTGCTATAAAAATCTTGGCGTTTCTTTAAGTTTAAATCGGTAGGCTGACCATCTACATATTCTATGTTCGGCGCAAATACCCGTGCCATTGCGTGCGGATCTTGGGTGTTTTTTACATCAATAAAAAATGCCCACAGCTCACTGTATAGACCAGGCAGTTTTTTATATTCGGTGTCCATTCGGCTGTATAAGCCTTTAAGATCGTCAATATCAAATCCACCTTGGGTACGCTCTGCCAAATCTTGGTAGTCAGCGATGGTGGCATCTAGCTCTTTTAAGATGCCTCGGTAGTCGATGAGGTAACCAAACTCTTTCTTTTGATGTAGACGATTCACACGAGCAATGGCTTGGATAAGGTTGTGCTGTTTAAGCGGCTTATCGATGTAAAGCACGGTGTTCTTGGGTTCATCAAAGCCCGTTAAAAGCTTATCGACCACGATCATCAAGTCAGGGCCATCATCTTTACCAAACTCTTCAATGATATGCTTGGTGTAATCTTTCTCATCTTGGCCAAAATCTGAGTCCAGTACGTTCTCTTTCCACCAATTCTGTACCACATCTTTGCTTTCTCCATCGACTGTATCGTGCCCCTCACGGGTATCTGGTGGTGACATGGCAACAACCGAGGTCACTTTACCAATTTGGTCGAGAAGCTTCTTATATTGGATAGCAGAGGATTTTGAGTCACAAGCAAGCTGACCTTTTAAACCTTGGCGCTTAAAGTTTTGGAAATGGTCTGAAATATCATGAGCGATAAGCTCGATACGTCCTTCGGTTTGATAGATTTGACCTTTTTGAGCAAATTTCTTCTTCAAATCGGTACGCTGTTTTTCAGTGAGCTTATCGGTGATGCGATCAAACCAAGCATCGAGCGCTTTGTCATTGGTACTCAACTCTGGCACGCGCTCTTCGTACAACAGCGGAGTAACGGTTTTATCTTCTACCGCCTGTTGCATGGTGTACGAGTGGATGATTTTACCGAATTTGTTTTCGGTCTTATCGTCTTGCAGCAAAGGTGTACCCGTAAAACCAATATAGGCGGCTTTTGGCAGGGCTTGCTGCATACGAATGTTGTTTTCACCGTTTTGACTGCGGTGGCCTTCATCAACCAGCACTATCATGTCAGGGCTGTCGTTGTAGCACTCATCAAGCTCTATTGCGGTGCCAAACTTGTTGATGATGGAGAAGATAATACGCTCATTGCCTTTACCAATTTGCTCAGCAAGGCGTTTACCCGTTGTAGCCATGGCAGTTTTACGATCTTTTTCAGACAAGGCTCCGCCAGAGGCAAAGGTACGCGCTAGCTGATCTTCCAAATCCACACGGTCAGTAACCACTACCACACGGCATTTAGCGAGTTCTTTAATCCAAATCAGTGCCTTGGACAAGAACACCATGGTGAACGATTTACCCGAACCTGTGGTATGCCATATAACCCCACCATTACGTGCGCCTTGCTCATCAAAAGAGGTTACACGCTCAATTAATGCTTTAATGCCAAAGACCTGCTGATAACGGGCAACGATTTTGCCCGCTTTTTTATCGAACAAGGTGAAGAGTTGGGTCAGTTCCAGAAGGCGGTCATGACGAAGTAGTGATACCAATAAACGGTCTTGGTCTGTCACCATTAAATCACCGCCAGCAATCAGTGATAGGTATTCATCACGAACTTTGGCAGAGCGGTGACCAAACAGCTTATCGAGCTGCTCTGGTGCAAGTGGCGTATTTTTAAGACGTTCAAAAGTGGCTTCGGTGATCTCTTCTTCTTTCCACTTCGCCCAGAATTTACTTGGTGTGCCGCATGTACCGTATAAACCTTCATGTCCATTCACCGACATTAGCAATTGGCTATAGGCAAACAGATGTGGGATCTCATCGACTTTTTGATTGCGGATGTTTTGTGAAATACCCTCGGCAACAGTTGGCTTGCCCTCATGGGAAGAATCAGGACGTTTGGCTTCAATGACTACCCAAGGTAGGCCGTTCACAAAGCAGACAATATCGGGAATACGATGACCCGTTCCATGCGCATTTTCCACTTCTAGCTCTTCGGTAAAGTGGAACTGGTTGTTCTCAGGGGTTTCCCAATCAATGACATTGATCGTTGGGCTGGCTTTCTTGCCATTAACAAACTCGGTCACGCCAATGCCATAGGTCAGAGCGTTATATAGTTTTTCATTCGCCGCTTTCAGCCCTTCATTCATGGCAGGGTTGGCAAGCTCATGGATAATTTTATCGATAGCCGCTTCCGATAAGTGATGATCTTTCCCCATGAAAGAGTAGGTTTTGTGCTTGAGTACATTACGCAGCACATCAGGCAAAATAACGGTAGAAAGGTTACCGCGCTTAACCACACATTCATTTGGTGAAATGAACTGATAACCAAGGTTAGTGAGTAAGGTTAACGCTGGAATTTTCGCGCTTTGTTCTTCTCGGAAGTTGGGTAAGTTGCCTGACATTGTCGTCCCTTATTGTCGATTCGTTTTTATTATCGTTATTGTTGTTAATGTAGTTTACGTTTTTTGGCCTGATTGAAGTCGATGACGTTATCGGGTGTCTCTTCGTTGAACGTGTCAGGGGCAATCTCTTGATAATACTCATGGATTGCTTGGCTGAGTTCGGCATTCATCCCATCAAAATAATCGTCGTCGGGAATCCCACGCTTAACCATTTCGGCATGCATCATTTGTCGGCGTAGAGATCCAAATAACTGGCGGATGAGCTTGTCCTCATTGTCACCCAATTCGCTATAGGTCTGCATCCAGTCAATGAACATCTCTTCGTCGGGATGAAAGTGGTCTTTCTTTTGTTTGGTCGAGCGAATCAAACTGTTTATCCACTCATCAAAGCTGGCGCACTCTTCGTGGCCGTCAGGGAGAGAACCTACTTGGTAAACTCGATTTTCAAATTGCCAAGCGACATCATTAATGTGGCTTTGTACACTGCGGTCACCGCGTTGACAAAAGAACGGCTTAGGATGAAATTTGATGAACTCATTGAACATCTCTTCAAAGCTCTCTTCATGGCACATTTCAAACTCTTCACCAAAGAATTGCATGTTGTTAAACAGCCGTTCCAGCAGTTGGTTGGTAAACTCGAGCCAATCACCTTTTTTAATGCCGACAAACACCATGGCGTAGCGGGTTTCGACATGCATGGCAATCAGCACTTTTTTGCGTTGAACATTTACCGCATGCACCAACCAAGCACTCACAGGTGGTGTCGGGGTATTCAACACATTCACGGCTTGAGAACCACTGACAGAATCCGTCGGCGGTTCTTCCAATGGGGATATTTTTTTGCCATTGCGCTTGACGGTGAAAAAGTCCGCAGCGGCTTTAGTGCAGTTAAACACTAACATTGTGTAATACCTAGTTTTGATAACGGCAATAATGAGTGGCGCAGGGCGTCACTCATTGGTCGAGAGTTAAGAGATGCTTTACGCCGCAACGTCTTCCTCCACTTTCACTCTTCTTTTTCCAGTAAGAAGTTGTTGCATCAGCGCCTTTTTCTCTTGCTTAAAGTGAGAAAGTTTAGTTTCAAGCACTTCAATTTCTTTATCAGCAGCGGTTAAGATTGAGGCGATTTTTTGTTGCTCTTTTAAGCAAGGAAAGCTCCACTTTATCTTCGCAAAATGTGGATACTTTAGATTCCAAGTGTCGGAAACAAGCCCTTGGGAGTTACGTTCAAATACATGAACCAGCCTAGGAAGCTTGAAAAGGTAAGAGGCATACATTGGGGCAACATTTTGTTGCGGAATTAGAATCGTATAAGCAGGGCTAACAATACCTTCCTTATTGGAGATGCTAGATCGACCTTGCCACATTCTCATCGTGTTATAACCGATATCATTTACGCAAATTCGACGATATTTAGACTTATCATCATTAGAGGTGTTTTTTCTCCCAGTATCTTCCTGGTACACAACACCATCACTGGAGGTAATTGAAAGAAGAGGTAAATCATCACGCTTTGTTTCAACACGTTCAGCAAATAATTCACCTAATTTAAATTCTTCCCACTCCCCCTCAAACGCCTTACCCCCCTCAGGATTAACCAAACGCTTCTTACCCGTCAAAAGCTGCTGCATCAAAGCTTTTTTCTGCTGTTTACTGGTTGCAATCAGCTTTTCAGTGGTGCTAATCGCTTTGTCCCATGTTGAGAGGATTTTGGCGATTTTGTCTTCTTCTTCTCTTGACGATGCAACCATCAATGGAAGCTCAGCTAAAATCGCCGTATTCATATTTGGCATCGTTTGGCCGACAGCATTCTGCTCTAGCCATTTTTTCACAGCATTTTTCTGTAGAAAATAAGACAAAAATAACGGTGAATGAGCTTTATTTGGTGTCGCTTTCAAACAACCTGTGCCGCATAAACTTCTTGGATAGTCTGATTCAATTAATGCAAAACGAGAGACATCGCCACGGCGACTAAAGAGCAAATCACCAGATTGAAGCGTATGTTTTTTAAGATCATCAGCACGGTGCTCTGGTATCTTTGCTGCTGATTCATTATTAGCTCGATAATTAATTAGGTCTTTAGGCATAAGTACAGGTACGCCCTCATCCGTGTACTCATGAGCATGCAATTGGCTTCCGAATGGGCCTGTTTGTAAGCTCCCAGAGCATACTTCGCCTAGTGAAGTTAATTTCCAACCATTAGGCACCATAACCCAACTCCTCTAGGTAACCCGCCATTTCCGCTTCTAGATCAGCTAACTCATTTTGTAGCGCTAAACGTTCAGTGCGTACCGTTACCAAATCAATCTCTTCTTCTTCCTCAAAGGTATCCACATAACGAGGAATGTTGAGGTTGTAATCGTTTTCGGCAATCTCTTCGAGGGTCGCTAGATACGAGTATTTGTCGGTGGTTTCACGCGCCTTGTAGGTATCAACAATCTTCTGAATGTTATCGCTCGTTAATACGTTCTGGTTCTTGCCCGATTTAAACTCACGTGAGGCATCAATAAACAGTACCTTGTTATCATCTTTTTGCTTTTTGAAGATAAGGATTGCAGCTGGAATGCCCGTGCCAAAGAACAGTTTTTCAGGTAGGCCGATTACTGCATCTAGCAAGTTTTCATCAATCAGTTGTTTACGAATTTTACCTTCTGATGAAGCGCGGAATAGCACTCCGTGAGGTACAACTACACCCATGCGACCAGTTTGCGGCTTAAGCGTTTCAATCATGTGTGAGATAAATGCATAGTCACCTTTGGTCTTTGGTGGAATACCACGGCGGAAGCGACCAAAGTGGTCGTTACCTGCATCTTCAAAGCCCCATTTATCTAGTGAGAATGGTGGGTTGGCGGTTACTACATCAAAGTGCAGTAGGCCACCGTCTTTATCCTGAAGCTTAGGGTTACGAATGGTGTCGCCCCACTCAATGCGGTGGTTGTCTTCACCGTGTAGGAACATGTTCATCTTGGCTAGCGACCAAGTAGAACCAATCGCTTCTTGACCAAACAGTGCGTACTGCTTAGAGCCTGCAAAGTTGTTTTGTACTTGCTTACCACACTTCATTAATAGTGAGCCTGAACCACAGGCAGGGTCACAGATGCTATCGCCTTGTTGTGGCTCTAGGATGATAGATAGTAGGTCAGACACCTCAGGTGGGGTATAGAATTCACCCGCCGATTTACCGCTGCCAGCAGCAAAGTGTTTAATCAGGTACTCGTAAGCGTTACCAATCACATCCAGTGAACCCACACGGCTTGGACGCAGGTTTAGCGTGTCTTTACCGAAATCTTCTAATATATGACGTAGGATGTCGTTCTTCTGCTTTTCATCACCGAGCTTGTCGGTGTTAAAGCTGATGTCCTGGAATACATTCTTTAGCTTGGTGCCATTAGCTTCTTCAATTGCGTGTAGTGCTTGGTCGATGCGAGAGCCGTTGCCTGCCTCAAAACGCGCTTCGTACAAGTCCCAGAAGGTCGCTCCTGCTGGAATTTTGAAAGACTGTTTCGACATCATCGCAGTGATCATCTGTTCGTTGCCATTGAACTGCTTTGATAGCTCATCAAACTTGTCTTGGTGTACGTCAGAGATGTACTTCAAAAATAGCATGGTTAGGATGAAATCTTTGTAGATAGAGGGGTCTACTGTGCCTCGGAAGGTGTCACAAGCAGCCCAAACGGCTTTGTTGATCTCATCTTGATTGATTGGTGTGTGTACCATTGTTTCCCAGCCTTTAATTATTTCGTTTTAATTCGTGTGAATTTTGGATTAAGTCAGTAGCAATAGCATTAAGCTGCTGCTGACGGTTGTTGATAAGCTTATGAAGCAGCGCATTCTCTTTGATGGTGGCTTCATAAAGTTTGGCAATCGTGTTTTGAGTTTCAATGTCGGGCAGTGCGATGGGCGTTGCTGCAAGCACAGGTTTTCTGATGCTTATCTGAAAGCTGCCTTCGGCACTGCGCTTAAAATAGATTTGCACAGGCGATTGGTTAAGCTGCCATGTTAGAAACTGTGGGTTGACCTTTTCTTGCCATTGCGGTTTTACCCTGAGCAGAAACAAGCTTGGCGCACAGGTGGTGCGCTCTAATTGCTTACTCACATAGCTTGCCAGATGTTTCGAACCTTTGGCGCTAAATAACACATCACCTTGCTTGAGCCAGTCGGCATCCCGTTTACCTGTCAGGTCGGTGGTGATCAAATCATCCGTTATCAACTCACCTAAAGGAGAGATGTCTTTAGCTTGTACGGCTTTAACGCTGCCACTAGGGATGGCTCTGATCGCCCCTCTAAATGGGTAACCCGCTTGAATCGTGACACAGTCGTTGAGTGTTACTGATGTAACCGTTTTCTGAACACTCATCTCTGAACGCTTCCTTTTGGAGTGTTCAAGATTGCTTGCTCATTACTTTCAACCATTTGGCTGAGCCTCTTAGTTATTTCATGTTTGATATTGTGGCATCTAACAAATCTCGCGCAATGATTTTTTACAGTAATTGTATGATGCAAATAAAATTTTGACATTAAAGCCTATCTCACCTATCTTTTTATTGCAGTAAGTGAATGGTGCAAGGTGGTGTAATGGTAAGTGTTGTTAAAAATGAGGTGAATCTGGGTGATTTGCCGTACTTCAATCAGGAGTCTCGTTGTGGGCAGCCATTACGCGAGGTGTCGTATCATTGTGATCGCGAGATCAGTAAGTTTCCTCGTTTACGCTCATTGACTCGTATTCACGATGTATTGGAAATGAATTTGTTTCTAGAGCATCGCTATAAAGGGCAGTTTATGCCTCCCAAGCGTGCCAATCAAACAAACAACCTTGGTGGGGTAAGTGTGTTGACGCTTAGCTCAACGGCCTATTCATTAAGCATCTTCCTGTCATGGCTTGAAGAAAACAATGTAGCGTGGCAAGAAGTGATTGCTATTGCCCCTTCAGAAAAAGCCAAGTATTGGCTCCCTGTGTACCGTTTTCGCAAACACTTAATTGATCGAGTCGCCGCCAAAGAGATCGATCGTGACTCTGCCAATCTTTATATGAACCATATTCGCCAATTTTACGAGTGGGCACTCAAGCAGCGCCGCATCGATAAAATTCCTTTCGAATACAAAACTCAAGTTATTAAGAAAAAGCGCAAAGATGGGGATATTGATTTTCTATTTAGTGGTCAGTTTGCTCAAGAGCGTGGTATCACGGTAACAACCACCGACTTGCTCATACCTAAGAAGTACAAGCAAAAGTCCTTTAATCAGAATGAATTAGCGCCTTATAGCCGTGAAGAGTTGGAACTGCTTTACCCCAGCATTTAAACAAATTCAAATCATCAACCTTGATACGGCGGAAGCCCTCGAACGATTTCCTTGGCGACAATAGTAACAATCGCTTTCGCCTTCCTTTGCTTTTCAGTCATAAATCTATTGCAGTTTGAATAGGTCAGAGGCACGACAGGTTCGCCCTCAACTACATCTTCTAACGATGTTGCATCTACGCAGTATTCCGTAATTTTAAGCACCCACTGATATCGACGAGATCTTTCTTTAACATCTTGTTTAGTCAGATATTCAGCTTCAATACACAGACGAATCACTAGCTTTTCTATTGTGGTTTCTCGGCACTCTTGAAGCTTTTCTTCTTGTTTTTGAGCAAGCCTTGTAGCGGATGTAACGGGGGTTTCTTTCATAATAGGTTTTCTTTAAGGGTAATGAACTTTCGTTAGACCCTCAAATCGACGTGCAGAACTCAATAAAAAGAACATTTTTTTAAAAATTTAAGCTATTGAATTAAATAGAAAACAGCCCTCCCAAGCAACGTTAAAACGTTGATTTTGCAACTAAAATTTACTTGCAAGTAATTTTTGAGCTTATTTTATTCAACAATACGTGGCATAGTAAAACAATCAAAACCAAATGAGATATCTACGATGAATAAGTTAGAAGTGATACTGGCATGCGTAAACATACCGATTTATATGGACGTTGAAGAGAACGACAATGGCGAGTACGAAGCGTGGTATTACGATGTAGCTGAAACCTTTAGCACCAAAGATCAACTAGATAAGATCGTTGATGAGGCAAAAACTTCTTTTGATAATATGCTCAATGATTTATTAGAAAAACACGGTCTTAGTGCTCACCCTAGCACCAATGACTCTTGGGATATAATGCAAAATTTAACCGATATTAGCGGTCAAGTATGTCAAATTTGCATTGGTACTGTTTCGCACTTTGGTGATATTCACCGCCTTACTGAAGAACTAAGAGAGCAAATCCAGAGTTCCCAATAAGACTTACTTTTATATAAATGGGCGATAACCCATATCGATCCCTTATTGTCAAATACCTGCTAATTGAAATAGAAAACATGACCCCATTAGAACACTACATAAACACTACGGTTTTTCCTCCTTATTTTCTAATTGAAGTCTGTGAAGAAGGCTACCAAGCATCATACTCTTATGATGTAAAATTTATCCAGACAATAGAGCAACTTGAAATGTTTCTTCAAGTTGCTGCTGATGCTTTTGCTGACCTGCTAAATGGGCTGTGTAAGGAGTATGACTTAACTGTAATTGAAGTATATGGCGGCAGTTGGAAAATTCTGGAAAATATAAGAGATAAAGAGACTCAACAACCACAGGTTTGTATTGCTAAAGTGTCCCATTTTGAAGAAATAGAAATGCTAGCCAATGATCTTCTGTTAGATTCATTTTTTCCTAATGATGACAACTACCTTGAAAAACACCGCTAGCTTTAAAAAGGGTAGTTAAGAAGGGTCTCCCTTCTTGCCAGTGGACAACGAAAAGCGAAGCCGTTGTCCTATCTGGAACCACTACTGAATATGTATGCTTACAGTCCAGTAGTTTGTACAAGTTAAGGCAAAAGCCTAAAATTTAAATAAACATCCAATATGCTAAAAAACTGGACTGTAATAACCCAACCCGTCCGCCTCGCTACTGATGGCGTCATGATGCGCGAACGTTACCTGTTAAACACCAAACACGCCAACCACTGGTGCACCGAGGACCTCGTATCACTCTTCGGCTGTGCCAATAACTCCAAGCGCATTGCTCTTGCAGGCGAACAATTCAGGCTTAATCAACAGTTAAATAACCGCCATGGAGGTCGTCCGTTATCAAGCTACGCTATGGAATATTGCCTTACGTTGCCAAAAGGCTACAGACCTAGTTATGAGCAATGGCAATCTATTGTCAAAGATTGCTGTTTAGCTCTCGCAAGGCTTTGCAAGCTCAACAAATTAGAGTTCGCACAATATCGCCAGCAAATCCGAGCTGTATTACACCAACAAAAGCAAGACGGAAAACGCGGCAGCGGTGATCACGTCCACTTAATTATTGGGAAGGTCGTTGGCAAGCGAGTTCTGAAGGAGCTTCAGCAGAAGAGAGCCACTAAATTAATCAAGCAAGCTTTCAATTCTGCTGTTTTAAAACATGTCGGGGTAGATCATCGAAGTTATGAACCAATTGAAGCTAAAAAAGGCAGGAGGCTCTCGACTTGGCAATATCAGTATGAGAAAGCCAATCAAGCTTTAGAGGTAGAAAAACTTATCGCGAAAATGCAAAGTCAATTTGATAAATGGCTCAAAGCCAAGGAAGAGCATAACGACAGGCAACAACGACGCCAAGAAAACCGACTCATAAAAACCTATGAATCCCTCGCCTCTCACTCATTATCGAAGCAGCAACAAGAGCAATTAAGTAAAATAAAACAAATAATAAAATAGAACTTATGCCTTATTACAACGGAAAATGGCACCGATATTCTGAAGCTGAAAGGCGTGAATATGGTCGCCAACAAACAGAAAATTATCGCCAAGTTTGGCATCAAAAATGGATATCAAAAACTGGGTTGAAGCAAGAAAAAAACTGGACTGACGGTATGATTAAACAGTTTCTTTCAGGAAAAGAAGAAAATGCTGGGAAGAGCAAGGCTTATAAACGCTCCCTCATTGAGAGAGTCGAGAAAACCAAACCGTTTAAGGTAATTATGGTTGAACGAACTAAAAGGCAGCAAAAAAGACGACTGCACTAAACACTAAGCCAAAGACGCCAGTTCAACTCCCAAACAGGGAGCTGAACTGGCGTCATCGCTTTTAGTGATAATGAACCTCCCCATAAAGCATGTTCTTATGCCCTACCAATGCTCTAAGTTCCAAAAAACTACTAACTTTGTAAGGTTATATTACTAACACATTAAGTAACAATCACTTAATTGATAAATTAGCATATTAATTCAATTGGAAAGAAATAACATTTAATGAAAAAAATTCTACTCGCCAGCATCATTGCTAGTACCTTAATTGGATGTAACAGCTCTGATGATAAAAACGATGGTGGCACTCCTCCTGTCAATCACGACACCGTTGTCAAAACTCTAACTGCTTTAAGCGAAAATAACTTTTCAAATATCAATGATCAAGATTCTTTCCCTCATGACTATCTGGATCTGTCAAATGATGGCGATTATTATCATTGCACTATCAACCCATATCTATCCCATAGCCTATGTGCGGAAGAGCAAGACAATCTACCGACTCTAGGAGCGCTTTCTCGCTATGTCGCTGGCGATAACGATGGTGAGCTGATAAACGTTTATTTCAATGATCCAGATAACAACAATAAGCAACCACCTCAAGAGTTGCTTGAAGCTCTTGATATGATCGAATCGATTGTCGGACGCACTATGTTCAACCGTGGAACCAGTTCTGATAGCACAGTACAAAGAGTGGTGATTGAAGAAGAACATGATGATTCTAATTACGACGCATATCTGGTCTATGCAGATGCTTACAATGCGAATATAAATGGCGGCATCATTGTTTCTACTGGAACTTACGGCACAGATAAAGGCGAAGGATACAACTGTGGTAACTGGACAGCTACCCGACATGGTAATTCAGGGAAACACGTAATTAATGCTCAAAATGAATACCTCACTGACTCTGGGTTTAGCTGGATTCATCTTCCTGATGAAAGCTATAAGTGCATAGCACCAACGAACCTAATTGTTCATGAATTTGCACACGCTCTTGGGTTTACTCAATTCGGAGATGAAATAGGAAACGGTGACTCTCAACATTTCCCGGGATTTGGCATTGACGGGATGTGGGACGAGCGAGCAGAAGCTGTATTGCATGCCCTGTACAATATCCCTATAGGCACTTCTGCTGATCAGCTTGAAACTGAATATAATAAAATTAAAAAATAAAACAAATCTATACAAAAGGGCTGATAATCAGCCCTTTATTTTTACCTCCAGAGATACCTACTTAATGATTTTCGCCACCAGTTCAACTCTGATGAGGGAGCTGAACTGGCGTCCTTAATTTAGGATAATAGACTTCCATCTTGATACTGGCCTTATATGGTACTAAGATGAGGTACTAAAGGGTTAATCTCAAAAACCACAAACACCCTAACCTATTGAAGTCACTGTTTTTTAAGGCAGTTGAAGGCGACTCCCGCCAGCTCCACCAAACGTTTGGAAACAGCGTTATTTCAATAGGTTAGCGCCTTTTGGGATAGCGCTGTTTTTGTATGGGTGCCACAGTAAAGTGCCACACTTCATAAAGTCTATTCTCTTCCTTTCCCCTATTCAACACCTTGCATTATCATAATAACCTAACTATCTGAGTGTAAGGCGATTATCAATGGAAAGAGGTATTGTTCTATCTCCTCAATTTGAGTATCCAGAAACAGGTGGGGCTTTATTTCGTTCTGCTACTGATGATTTTGAGTTACGTAAGTACCTACTTTATTGGGATAAGATTGAAGTTCCTAAATGCTCCTCGATAGAGTTTGATTGCTGGCAGTTCCAAGAACTAGAAAAAGCTGGTGCGTTACAACGAACTCGACATGGAGAAAAACCTCGCTCGCTTTAATGTATCTAACTTTATGACTGCTGAGATTGTTGATTGCACTGGTGTAACCCTAAGCAAAAAGGCTGGAGATGAAATCCTTGCTTCACATGAAGCAATTTTTAAACAGCTCAATGAAGCACATCCAGGCTTATGGTCTAAGGCTCAAATCTCGGATAGCATTCTCACCACAACTCCTGTAGATAAAGAGAGTATTGAACTGGAGCTTCAAGGTTTACTACCCGTCCCTACTGTTAGCACACACTTCGATTCTATACTTGAATTTAAGTACAAGCATCATGATGAACTGCTCGCGTTCCGTAGTTACCTAGATGAACTCTACCAGTCAGTGCTAACTGCTGGTGACATACCTAGAGCAAAAAATACCGCAATGATTAAGCTGGAAGCTTCCATTAGAGATGTCAATCGCACCTTAGAACAGTCCAAAATAGACATTAGTGTCGATAGCCTTCGCTCTGTGATTTCAGATACAACTGGTATCCTAGGCTTAACTCTTGCTGCACTAGGTACAGCATCGCAATTTGGTTTTGACCCGTTAAAAGCTGGCTTAGCTGGTGCAGCAATAGGAATTGCACCAAAACTAATACGCCAATCATCCGACTCCACTCCAGCGGAACTCATGTACCTCAAGAGCGTGAGAAGAGAGTTTAAACCAGCTTAATACTCTCTAGCGTCAAGGAGCCGATACAGTGTCGCACGACCTATTCCTAACTCCTTGGCTGCTTTAGCTTTAGGTACACCGTTATCCAATAGCTTCTGCACATCCTCTTTCGTCACCTGTGCTTTCGGTCTACCTATGTGTTTACCAGCTGCCTTCGCTGCTGCTATCCCCTCAGCCTGACGCTCTTTAATCAATTCCCTTTCCATCTGTGCCACTGCTGCCAGTATCCCTAGTACACCTTTCTGCGCTGCACTCATTACACCATCGAATCTCATTCCTTCCTTGTGGAACTGTACCGATACACCTTTCTGGTTCATCTGCTCCACCAGCCCTACAGCATCACCTGCACCGCTACGACAGATACGGTCTAGGCTGTGAACATGCAGCACATCACCATCCCTGACATAATCCAAGCACGCCTGTAGCTGTGGTCTGTCTACTGTCTTAGCTGATACCTTTTCCTCGAACACCTTATCCAGTTTCACATCTGCTAACTGTCTGCTGGTGGACTGCTCTGCTGTACTAACTCGAATGTAACCTACGTTCGCCATGCTTACTCCTAGTGTCTCAAAACCTCTTAACACTTACAGGATTGCATGTATCAAAACTCTAAGTCAATGCTTTTGAGACAACCTTAGATACAGTCTCATAAGGTATAGTTTTTTATATATCCAGAGTCGCTCTATGAAACTTACCGCACTGCTTAAAAAGAACCTGAGCTAGGACTTTTTACCTCTAAATAAAACCAGGCAATAACAAGTTAAAAATAAAAACCATCATGCCACGCAAAAACAAGAACATAACACCACCAAACAAGCCAAAAACCAATTTAAAATTGACATTATATGCTTAATTAGTGATATTTTATGCCAATCTTAATTATAGCTAAAAACTGACAATGAGCACGACAACCACAACATCGGATACCATCCAAAATAAGACATGGAAAATGCCAGATACTCTGGTGCTAATTTTCTTTATCGCGTTGCTTGCGACTGCAATGACATATGTCATACCTGCAGGCATGTTTGAAACACAAGACATCAGCTATGTTTCTGATGGTGCAGAGAAAACTCGTACCGTTCTAGATCCAGCTTCATTTGCCTATCACACCGACCCCCAAGGCAACCCGATTTACAATACTGTCGGACTATTCGCCAGCGGTGGTGATATCGGCTTAATGAACTTCGTATTTGAAGGTTTAGTGTCTGGATCTAAGTGGGGTTCAGCAATCGGCGTTATCATGTTTATGCTTGTGATTGGCGGTGCTTTCGGCATTGTGATGCGCACAGGTACTATTGATAACGGTATCTTGCGTCTCATAGACAAAACCAAGGGCAGTCAATCTCTTTTCATTCCAGTATTGTTTGCACTGTTCTCGCTCGGTGGGGCTGTATTTGGTATGGGTGAAGAAGCCGTCGCCTTTGCCATTATTATCGTGCCGCTAATGGTACGTATTGGCTATGATGGTATTACTACGGTAATGGTGACGTACGTAGCGACTCAGATTGGTTTTGCTGCTTCTTGGATGAACCCATTTTCTGTTGCTGTTGCCCAAGGCATTGCTGGTGTACCTGTCTTATCTGGGGCATCGGTGCGTATCGCTCTATGGGTTTTCTTCACCGCGCTCGGCATCGCTTTTACGATGTGGTATGCGAATTCGGTAAAGAAAGACCCTTCGAAATCTTACAGTAAAGCTGGTGATGTTTACTTCAAGAAGCAACAAGGAGACTTGACTCAATCACGTTGGAATATCGGCGATACGTTGGTGATTCTCACCGTGATAGCGAGCATGACCTGGGTTATTTGGGGTGTAGTGGTTCACGCATGGTACATTCCTGAAATTGCCTCTCAGTTTTTCACTATGGGATTTGTTGCTGGCTTAATCGGTGTTATTTTCCGATTAAATGATATGACCATCAACGACATGGCCGATTCATTTAAGGAAGGCGCAAGTGTGATGCTAGCGCCCGCTATTCTTGTGGGTAGTGCTAAAGGTATCTTGCTGATTTTAGGCGGCGGCAGCGATGCAACCGAGCCAAGCGTACTGAATTCAATCTTAAGCAGTGCGGGCGGTGTGATTAGTGCATTGCCAGAAGCGATGGCTGCTTGGCTGATGTTCGCCTTCCAAGCTATTTTCAACTTCTTTGTAACGTCAGGATCAGGGCAGGCAGCTCTAACGATGCCATTAATGGCGCCACTCGCCGATTTAGCAGGTGTGACTCGTCAAGTCGCGGTTTTAGCATTCCAGCTAGGTGATGGCTTTACCAATATCATCGTCCCAACATCAGCTTCTTTGATGGCAACACTAGGTGTATGCCGCATTGACTGGGGTGATTGGGCAAAATTCTGCTGGCGCTTTATCGTGCTGCTATTCTGCTTGTCGAGCGTTATTATTGTTGCGGCTCACCTGCTGGGTTTTGCATAACAGCGCCTTTCAATATTTACGTGTATCTCAATGGGCAGTTTACTGCCCATTTTTAATCACAGCTTTCAATAACAATCATCCAACACAGACTCAGAATAGATTGTGAACCAGAGACAAAGGAAACTAGTGTGAGAAAAACTACTTATACCAATGATGTTCTAAATGGACACCCTGTAATATCTCAACTCAATGTTGATGACTTACCGATGGGATGCCATCGTTTCTGGTTTGAGGCACAAACTAACGGTGTTGGTCAAAATCATCATTTACCTGTGGTCGTCTATCGCGGTGAGCAAAGTCAAAATGCTCGCAAAATAATGGTAACGGCAGGCGTTCATGGTGATGAATTAAATGGAGTTATTACCGCACAGAAGGTCATTCAAAAGCTCGTAAACGAGGAGATACACGGCACAGTCATCATTATTCCGATGATTAATGTGTCAGGTATGTTGATGCACAGCCGAGATTTTATTTCATCGGATCCGGATGCATCCCCAGCAAACCTTAACCGTATATTCCCTGGAAACCCGAACGGTGATGCCTCACAACGTTTTACACATTCAATTTGGCAGAACCTACTCAGCCATAATGCGGATCTTGCTATCGATCTGCATACCCAAACTCGCGGAGCAGAGTATCCTTTGTATGTCTTTGCCGATTATCGAATCCCCGCAGCAATCAAAATGGCTCGATTGATCAATCCTGACTGTATTTTTGATGATCCAGGTGATGATGGCGTTTTAGAAACGCAGCTCAATAAAAGTGGTACGCCCGCTATCACCGTCGAGGTTGGTTCTGGAAAGGTTTTACAACCCGACCTCATTGAGCGTTCAGTGAATGGCGTGATGAATATCCTGCACTCGGAAAATATCATCTCTACAAAGATAGATCAGCCTCACTATGCCTGCTTTGAAGGCAAAGAAACGGTGACCATTAGAGCCAATGTCGGTGGTTTCGCTCTCCCTCAAGTTAAGGTCAGTGAATCAGTACAATCAAAACAATTGATTTCAATTCAATATGATAGTTTTGGTTCTGAGAAACAACGTTATTACGCCCCTGCTGATGGCTATGTACTCAGTGTCAATCAAGATCCGATGCGTGAACCGGGCGCTTTGTTAGTCAGACTATTGAAGTAACACGTCACTTCATCAAATGGCTCTTTACTGATGGCATTTGAGTCGTTAACCCATATTGTGAAAAGGGGATAACTCGGCAGAGCTATCCCCTTATTATTACTTATAAATATTAATCACTTACTGTGATCGGTATGACTATGATTAGTATTACTGCTGAGAAAGCCCAGTACCACTGCGCCAACCATGACTGCACAAACAATGGCAAATAGACGTGTCATTTGTGCCGAGAGGGACGCAGATCCTGGGTGGCTGATGATCTGATAAGCCAAGGTCGTAAAATTAGTAAACAAGAGCTGATAAATCGTCAGATTCGCCTGCCGCCTGATAGCAAAACACGCAAGTTGCAAACCACACACCAAACTCACGCCATAAATAACCAAGATTGGAGCGCCTGACACCATCATGATCATCACAGGTAACGTAAACAGAATGCCAACGCCAGTGGTGACAAGCTTGTTTCGGCTGAATGTACGGTGGTCGTGATTCGATGGGCTTTTCAACATACTGCCAAGCGTAATCGCAATCAACATCGTTTGTGACACCGAATTTCCTACCAAAATCGCCAGCACAACCACAACCGCGGTCGCTTTAAATGCAACCATGATATAGTCACCAGTAGTGGGCGCATTGGAAACGGCCGCAGTCGGAAGGACATTCACTTCATCCCCCGGGAACAACCAGAACCCCAAGTAAGTGACGATCAAAGCTATCACCAGCTTTTCAAAGAACAATAGGGGCAATCCCGCCATTGGGAGATGCATCTGCTTGCTGACCACCACCATCACGATGACCACGATAATGGTCAGTGTCGCGATGATATCTTTTGTATTCTGATGGCTACGCTGATAACTCCAGAACAGCAATAGCCAGCAATAGAGGACAAAACCGGTTGGCGAATCGACCAATACACTACCAAAAAACACCACACCAAAGCTGATTAAGATTAATGCAACAATCACCTTTAATATTAAATTAATCGGTGGTTTGGATGGCATCAATGTCATGAACATCACAACAAACATGGGCGACAAAACAGCGAGCATCTGCCCACTTTGTTGATGGTAGAACAATAGCGAAAGCGGCAGTAACACCAATCGAATAATGGAGTTAGCTGAGCTATGAAACATAAGTCCACACGCTTAGAATTCTCATCCAAAGCTGAGCAAGCCACTCACCTGGGGTACTTTGCTCTGTCATGACAGCCACTGTGGCTTGTGAACCAAAACGAATGTTGCTTGGAACCTCACCATGATCAAACACAATATTGACTGGGTAGCGCTGCGCGGCAATAGAATTGGTGTCTGAATTTAAAAAGCCAGTCTCTTGGTCAGTGCTATTGCTGCCACCCGTTCCCCAACCAATGCTATCAACCGTGCCGTATAGCACTCGCCCCGGTAACGCATCCAATACGATCTCAACTCTTTGCCCGACTTGTATATGCTCTAGCGAGTTTTCTCTGTATAACGCAGATATCCACACCTCTCGCGGATCAACAAAGGTCAAAACAGGTGAGCCTGCGGTTGCTCGCTGGCCTACCGTCAGTTGTAGGTTACTCACCACGCCATGAGAAGGAGCCATCACTTGGGTTTTCTGTAAGTTGAGCTGAGCCTGCTCAAGGGCTGCAATCGCCGCCAACACTTGTGGATTATCACTCCCTTCTGGCCCTAACGCTTGTTTTGCCTGAACCAAAGAGGCTTCTGCGGCTTTCAATGACGCTTCAGCACGATCACGATTCTCTATGGCGTTGTCTAATTCAGAGCGGCTAACCAGCCCTTTACTGGCGAGTTCACTCACTCGACTCGCTTGCTCTCGAGAATTATCCCGAGCCGCAACCGCCTCGGTCACTTTCGCTTGTGCAACGTTAACCGCCGCTGTGCTTGCGCCAATATTTTGGCCTACTTGAGCAAGATTCGCTTCAGCGGAACGCAAACTGATCTGATAGTTTCGAGCATCAATTTCAAACAACACTTGGTTCGTTTCAACGACCTGATTATTTTCAGTTTGCACAGACGTGATATTGCCAGAAACTTCAGGAGCAATACGCACAATATAAGAGTGAACACGGGCGATCCCCGTCATTGGTGTGACGCGGTCGGCCCACAAACTGTAAAGCCACACTACTAAAATAACCGAAATAATAATTAAACTAAGCTTACGCGAAGATTTTTCTGCTTTTGACATGCTCTCTCTCTCGATCCGACAGCACGATTTACTCGCCTGCCGAATACGATGTTTTAAAAATTAAAGTGAATTCCACTTCATTGTAGTCTAGTCGATCTGTCTCTTGAGTAAAAACAAACGATTACTTGAAATATTGTCACGGCAACAATTAACAATCAACAAAAAGCCACACATCCCATTAATGAAATGTGTGGCTGTTTAGATCTGTTCTGCTACGAACTTAGATAAGTTTAGGGGTTACTCCATATCACCTAACAAGTAATCTTCATCGCTGCTCACTACTGCACCGTGCTTCAAGAAGTTCTTACCTAGGATCATGCTGTATTCGAAGCGAGAACGGTCTTGAAGGTTTACCCTCACCTCTTTCTCTAGGTCTCCGAGCTTAACCTTCATTTCTACCACAGGGCGAATGTTCACCTTCTCGCCTTTCTTGGCTTTAATGCGCATTACATCAATCACTGGCTTGGTAAAGTCTTGCTTATCGCCGTGGTTGTTTTGATAGGTAAAACTCACCATGTCTTGGCCATCTTTCTTAAATCGTTTGATGTTGACTGCGTTCATTGAGCTTACATCCGCACCAGTGTCGAGCTTGGCCGGAAACTTCATGCCGTTCACTTCTACTACTTCAATATGCCCAACTTTAAACAGTGGTTCGGCTTTCAGAAGGTAATCAGAACGCGTATTAACGTAAACGCCCTCTTTTGCCATCTTCTTGCCTAAAATAAAGTACGCTTCTTTCTCATTTGTATTGAGCACGTCGATGGCGAACTCTTGCGTACGCACTTTTCCAGACACCGCAAACTCACCACTTACAACAGGGCGAGTATCATCCCCGACTTTAAGCTTCTTAATAATTGGCTTGGTCACCTTCTGCTTCTCACCATTTACATCCGTAAGATAAAATTCAACGGAAGCATCTTTGCCTTTACCTGTCATTTCAAAACTGTCGACCTTCAACAAAGGCGTATTGACAGTGAAAGAAGCCACAGCCTTAAGCGGGAAATCATCTAAGGTGATGTCCTCTTCCGGAGAGATAATCATAGGCTCACCAGACTCAGCCACATCACTAAAGTTCTCTGAACCTTCGGATAAAATATTCTCAGCACTGGTATCAATCATGAAGAGTTCGCTGGCTGTGTTGGTTCCAAATCTCAACTGCGACTCACTACTCGAGCGCTCACGTAGGTACACCAGAACGTCTTTTGTGGTGTTTTCATCGAGTTGAACAGGCACATACACCAAAGGTCTCTTCTTACCGCTCACGCTTAACATACGAACCAACGGCAATGTCATCTCTTTTTGCTTGCCGCCGTTGTCGAACATATCAAACGTCACTTCTTTGTTCTTTTTGTCTATGTCGATGTTTTTTGCATGCAAAATGCTGTAGCGGTTCTTTAAAGAGAAAGTCGCATTTATCGCCATTCCCGAGATAGAAACCACCTCTTTACGGCCTACCACCGTTGCGTTTTCTTGCTCTTGTAAATAGTCATAACCTGCAAACACCAGCGCGTTATCCGCAAGGAAGGTTTTACCAATCAGCACTGGCGCAGAGAAGTGGCTTCTGTCGGTCAGGTTAACGTCGGTTTTTAGCTCTTGGTCTGCAATGGTGAGCGACATTTTTACGGTAGGGCGAAGCAAAGGCGTGCTGCTGGTGCGGCTGCGTATCATGCTGACACGCTCTAAAGGCGCTTCGATTAATACCATGTCTCCCGTCCGCGGGTTTTGAACCTTAAAAGACACCACAGCCTCATATTTCGCAAAGGTACTGCCATCCCAATCATCGTAATCAACATCGGAATTGTTCAACAGGTCTTCGGTTAACGCCGCCATCAACTCTTGGTCTTTGAGATTTTGGTAATCGGGATTAGAGCTCTTCACATGAATGTCTTCAGCATGCATAGAAGTGGTTTCCGCACCGGTATCAATTTTACCAATGAAAGGAACGTCTTTTAGCCCTTGAACGCTAGATAGGTACACGTTCTCAGTGCGACCTAATACCGACTTACCATCGAGTTCGTAAGTGGGATTTTGAGTGGTAGGTGAAGTGTCAGTAGCCAAAGTGTATTGTGAAAAAAGTAGAGTGCTTAAAAGAGTTAGAGCCAAAGGTATCTTTTTCATTAGTTGGTCCGTTGTGATCAGTTCACTAATAATACTGGCGTTTGCGCGAAGAGTTCCCCCACCAGCAATGGTTCTCACATAACGTTAACGCTATGAGTTTTTAAATGACAAACCGATGACTTTGCGCTGCATTCGCTTATCGATTATTGACTAATGGATACCCAATAACCTTTTCAATGCTCTGTGTTCTATTGAAGAAATGAATACAAAAAAGGCCAACGACGAGCGCTGACCTTAGCTATTCAAAACACACCTGAAGCGAGTTTAACTTGCTAAAACACAAACGGTTCTAGATAAACATAGCACTAAAAAGTCCCGACTGTTTTCTTTGCACAGATAGCTCGAGCTTTTTCTGCGTCCTCACCTTTATTTTTGAGATAGCACTGTCGATAAGATTCGACGTAGCGCTCAAATAACACCTCGGCTTCAGGTTGTGGTTTAGAGAGCAGTTGGTTAACGAACTTTCTTGATCCAACCTCAAAATGCTGAGTATCGATTGGGCTATTCCAATCCCCTCCCCAGATCATAAATCCGTGATGGGCAAACAGCTCCACCACATCTTCAGCCATGCCGCGGCGTTCAATTTCATCACGAGCACGAAAACGAGTACGGTTCACATAACGAGTCGCAGATTGTGAAGGCTTTACCGTGATTCTTCCGTTGCTATCAAACTCTAAGAAAGGGTTTTGAACTGGGTTGATGTCGATTGCCACACCATAGGCATGTTTCGACCAACCTCCTCCGCCTGTAATAGGACGAGCGTTAAAGGCGCTGCTGTTGTTCGCATCCATTGAGGCGCTATCATCACCTCTGAATTCACGCATTAGGCGAGCGGAATGAAGAGGAAAATTGCGCTGTTTGAGCTCTGAAAAGATTTGTTCAACAGCAGGCGCAATAACATCAAGCACGATCATATTGCCCTGTTGCGTTTCCCCTATGAAACTAATGAAATCGAAATCCACTTTGGATAGTCGCTCACAACCAACGGGCGCGCCACTACTCAAGACATTGTTCTTTTTCATCATGTCGCATTGCCATTGAGATATAGGGGCAACTTGGGCATAACTCGCAACACTGAGCACAGTGGCCAGCAAGCCGACAATAAAACGTTTCATATCAAAGACTCAAAAATAGTAAGAGTGAAAAGTAGCAGATGTTGGAAAATAGCATAAGTTGAAAAATAACATATTAAGCCAAGTGGAGCGCCCGCTTTGTTAGCGCGTTTTATCCCAATAGACAATCTCTCGAACTCGTCCATTCTGGTCGACATCCGCTTCTCCACCAACATCAGAAGGTTCAGGTAAGGTCGATAATTTCGGTGCGTTATAGGCAACTAACATAAGTACGAACGCATCGTAAATATCGTCTATCGCCACGTCTTTACGCTTGGTATTTGAAATGGCCAGCGACAAACCTTCACACCATTGAGGGACGAGTTGCTGAATAATAGAAAGCCGTTCCTCTTTGCCTTCTTGCGTTCGTTTTGAAAACGTCAGCGGTTCGTCTTTCAATGCTGCAAACACCACTTCAGGATGTGATTCCCTGATAGAAAGATTGGGATGAGTTTCAATGAGCTCATCAAGCTCGCGAATCTTGGGCACAATTCCCCAAGTCTGTTTAGAAAACTTCTTATCAAGCTGCTCCACATTGGCACTGCACGCCGCAATGTAATCGGTTTGGTAAACCGCCTCACGACACGGAACCGGAAACACCGAAGAACCACGTTTGCTGGTTAGAAAACGCCTTGCTGCTTTGTCACACAAACGATCTGGAGTTTGTGCATCACTAAAACCAATAGGCATATCGATAAGCGCCGTTGAACCGATAAGATCACTCGCTAGCTCATCGAGGGTGTTTACCACTTTAAACGCAGGTATCTCATTGTCAGAGACAATCCAAGCGATCCAACCCGACTTGCAGCCATCAATTCCGATGTAATTCATTATGTTCTCGATGATTAGTTTGTTGAGGGTTATTTGGGATAACTAGCCCACTTAATGATCAGTGCCACTCACTAATCAGCAGTCTGCTTTTTACACCACGTACCTGCAAGCCCATTGCATCGAACACCTCTTCAAAGTCTCGACACTGCGCAGGGATGTTAGGTAACGAAAGCGCGGCTTCTGAAAAGAATTGTTGTTCAAAATGAGCCGAATCGTTCCAAGCGAGTTGCCACCACTCTAGAATCCTCGACTTAGACGAGCGCAGCTTTTCAGCCGTAGGAACTTTATCACTTTTACTTAAGTTCTCTTTGCTTGTAGTAGGAAAGAGGTTCCACTTATCGTTGTTTGGCCAGTAAGCGAAAGGCAAACAGTGATCAACGTGATACTCATTTTTTAATGATTTTCCACTCCACACGCTGACAATGTCGGCACGATCAGATCTAAGTTGCTCGACACGTTTACGCACATCGCGAGTATCATGGTTTTGATCGATCCATACCAAGCAGTCGTGATAAGTCTGTAGTGAAATGCTTCGCTGTCGGTTCAACTCGAAACGCTGCATCTCCATGATCCATTGATTCACCACCAGTGGTTCAATCCAAGAGTGGTAGATTCTAAAGCACTCCCACAGGCTTTCATCGAGAGTGAAATAACCAAAACGTTCTAAGAACTCACTATCAATGACCAGTGATTCTCGGCTCTTCCGTCGTTTGTGAGGTGGGTATATATCGAATAGTCGGTTGTCTTTCGAGCCTTGATAAATGAAAGTCACAGGTCCTGATTTAATGGTGCTGATCGTTTGTGAAAATAGCTTTTGTAGAGCCTTAGCTTCATCGCCGAGAAACATAGCGCCTATCGCTAGATCATCAGCACTTAAGTGTTTGAGTTTATTCCACCCATCCTCTTTTACAAACCCAAGTCCCTTCGTTGTGTTGCTATTTTGCTGAATCCCTGCGCCTTCTATGTCGATATCAATCAGTCGCTTAAACTGCCTAACCCAATACAGAGCAACCAAGCCCACTGGTAGAGAAATTTTTCCATCAGTTCGATCAATCACAGCGCCTGAATGCGCATCAGCAATTCGCAGTAATGTTCTCAACAAAGCCAACTTGTATGTGGCCGACTTGTTGTCATTCACAATAATGTGGCGCACCTTGTTCAAATCACCGGAGCCATCGTCTGGCAATGTCATCACCACGGTTTGCCACCACACTTCACTGCGGTTCAATGTGTCTTGGCTATCATCGACATGACGAACCAACAAGGCGCTGTTTTTTGACAAACGCTCGAGCTCTTCAACCGAGACTTCATAGCCTTGTCGACTGTCTTGAAACTCCCCATGACGTAGAGTGATCACCAACTTGCCATTTGGAGCTAGCAAGTTAGACAACTTTCTAAATGCGCGCTCTCGATGAGACGGAGCGAGATGCATCCAAACCGCACTGACCAATATCAAGTCAAAACGCATTCCGAGGTTTTCAGTGCGGCTAAGCGAGGGAAGTGAATCATCAATCCAGGTAACACTTGGGCCTGTATATTTCGAGCCTTGTTCGCGTAATGAAGCACTTGGTTCTATCGCAATAACATCAGCTCCGGCTTTGTGCATCCATAGCACATCACGACCGCA
The DNA here is from genome assembly GCF_041471965.1 of Vibrio sp. 10N.261.51.A3. Lineage (NCBI taxonomy): Bacteria > Pseudomonadati > Pseudomonadota > Gammaproteobacteria > Vibrionales > Vibrionaceae > Vibrio > Vibrio sp. 10N.261.51.A3. The sequence goes on along the minus strand of NZ_JBFRPK010000095.1, from coordinate 10,754 downwards.
TCCAGCACCGACATCTAATACTTTATCGCCCTCTAAAGGCCAATAAGCTTGCCAGCTTTTATGCACCGTCTCGAAGGTCACTGAGTTGTACTGCTGGCAAAGTGTGTGAGCATTTTTATCGTAAAAAGGAATCGATGAGGACATATGCGCTATTGGAGTAAGGAGTCTATCTCAATAGTAATGGGGAGCTTAGGCGATTGCTAGCAGCTCATGTAAGTTCAGCCACACCAATCAGCATTTATCGTTAGTGACTGTTTTATATCAATATCCACCTAATGAGTTCATCAGGCGAGTCACACCTCGAATTGATCTCGTCAGAAAAACAAAAACAAACGAGGTGCAAGCTGACGTGCGAACAGAGATAATTGTTTGAAGATGATTAACTTGCCTCAAGCACCAAACCGATAGAAAACTAATGAACACATACTCGCACATAGATACCCCATTCAATCTGCGCCACACCTGTTGGTTTTGTGGTGAGCCTTCCAGTAACCTTGTTGAATTCCCTAAGACAGCGCAGGCTGTTGCCAAGATAGGCCATTCACCGATAGCACTGCCGGCTTGTAATGAGTGTGCGAGAATTAACTATTCAAAGAATCTAACCTCAATTTGGTCAGTGCGCGATCAGATAAAACACACTCTGATAGACAAGTACGCTAAGCACCTTGGCATCGGTGAGAACTGGACGGAGCAAGAGCTTATTGATTCTGATTTCTCGGGTTCGACGCTCGGTGGGTTTGGGCGCAGCGCTTGGAAGATGTATCAAATCGCCAAACAACGCGTCGATTATAAAGGCTGGCCTTTGTCGGTTGATGACATCCCACTTGAGGTATACGACGAAACCAGTGGCTTTGAGTTTGACGGTACTCGTTATGCCTCAATCAATTCATGTATCGACTATTTCACCAAGGCAGCAGGCGTAGACAAAGAGCTGTTGTCGCAGCTTGTCGACATCGTTTCATCAGACCGATTTAGCTACGCACTGCGAATCACCAAGCTGAACAAGAATGTCTCTAATACCAAGCGCTCGGAGATCGTCGAAGAGGTGCTGCAACAGGAGTCTGAACAAGAAGAGATACTGCTTGAGCAAGCTAATTCAATGTTTAACCCAAACGTCGAAGAGGTGAATATTTCAGGCTCAATAGCGCCTGTATTTGCCATTCAGTGGGCGCTGGCTAACAAGGTTAAAGATTTAGCCCACCTTTGTGCTCTCGAAGATGAGTATTTTGACTATTTCGAGCACCTCGGCGGCCCTGCAGCTTTCATGTCCTATAACGGCCTACAACTCTATTTAGAGTCGCGTCAAGATCCTGAATGGGTAGAAGAGTTGGATCCAAATAAACAGTATTGGTGAACATGCCTCGCTACTGGTGAACACGTGTAAGCTCGATAATCGTGTCAAACACCCATTGTTAGTCCTTGTTTTATATAAAGATCTAAAAACAGAACCCTATAACAGTTAATTGTTGCAATTCGGTTAAATAGAGTGAAAACTTCAAGCATCTAAAACTATTTAATCACTGCCATCTGCGGTGAGTAAGGAGTGAATTGTGCTTGCTGTTCTTCGTATTATTTTGGCTACGGTGTTTATTATTTTCACCACTCTATGTGCTTTTGTTTACTGCTTGTTTAGCCCCAAGAACCCCAAGCATGTGTACGTTTTCTGTCGTTGGTTCAACCAACTCCAAAAGATCATCGGTGTAAAACTGGTGCAACGCGGCCTAGACAATGCCCCGACACCAGAAAACAGCGTCTACATCTCTAACCACCAAAGCATATTGGATTTTGTGACCGATCCAGGAATGCTAAGACCGCGCACCGTTTCATTGGGCAAGCGCGATTTGTTGTACGTGCCTTTCTTTGGCCTGCTGTATTGGATCACCGGTAACATCATGATTAACCGCGAAGACAAGTCCAAAGCACGCGATACCATCAAGCAAGTGGCGGAAGCGATTCATCAGAGAGATCTGTCTGTTTGGGTTTACCCAGAAGGAACCCGAAGTAAAGGGCGTGGATTGCTGCCATTCAAAACAGGCGCTTTCCGAATGGCAATTGAAGCTGGTGTGCCTATCACCCCGATGTGTACTAGCACCACGCACAATAAGATCGACTTTAATCGTGCCAATAATGGCATTGTGATCACCGAGATGTTGGAACCTATCGATGTGACTGGCTACAAGATCAGCGACGCTAGAGAACTGGCCAATCGCTGTCACGCACTCATGGCAGAGAAAATAGCAGAGCTTGATGCCGAAGTGGCTCGTTTAGAGGCGCAGCAAAAAACAGAGTTGGATTCAGATCGTTCTTCTACGAACTAACTCGCAACGAAACCACTGAGTCATCGCTCAGTTACTTAAAAAGACACTCAACGATCGCAACTCTCATTGTTCTTGTTTTACTTGCTGGCGCTTATCCGCAAAATAAAAACAGGCGTTAACGGCTTTATAGAGCAATGGGAGCAAACGATGGAAGTGATTCACCATGGTGGCAAACATACTGTCACAGGATCTTGTCACGAGCTAAGAGATTCAGGCCAAGCGGTGCTCATCGATTGTGGCCTTTTTCAAGGTTTAGATCTTCAAGGTAAAAAGCTTCAAGGTGCGGACACTCGCCCTCTTGATATTGAATTTGAAACATCCCACCTCAACGCTCTGCTGCTGACCCATACTCACATTGATCATATTGGCCGATTACCTTGGTTACTCGCCAGAGGATTTAATCAACCAATTTATTGCACGCAAGCCACCGCCGAACTCGCCCCTTTAATGATTGAGGATGGTTTAAAACTGCAAGGGCTCAGTAATAAACAATCGAAGCTGATACTCAAAAAGATTCATTCGTTGATAGATCCCAAGCCTTACGGCGAATGGTTTCCAATCACGTCTAAACAGCAAAACAACGGAAAGGATCATCATAGGCCAAATACTCTGCATGCTCGATTTCAACCTGCTGGGCACATCTTAGGTTCCGCCTATATCGAGATTAAGTTACCTAACCAAGAAGTAGTTGTGTTTTCTGGCGACTTGGGCCCGAGTAACACACCACTGCTGCCGGATCCCAAGTCACCACAGCAAGCCGATTATCTGTTTATAGAATCCACTTATGGCACCAGTACACATGATGATATTGCTACGCGATCTGAGCGTCTCAAGGCCATTATTGATCGTTCACTGCTCGATGGTGGCGTTATTCTAATCCCAGCTTTTAGTATCGGCAGAACTCAGGAATTGCTGTTTGATATCGAACACCTGATCTTTGAGCATCAACTCAGTAGCGATATTCCTATTATTCTCGATTCTCCGATGGCTAAAAAAGTGACGCGTTCATACCGACGTTTTAAAGAGTTGTGGGGACAAGAAGCAAAGCTGCGTCTTGAACTGAAACGTCACCCACTCGCTTTTGAGCAGTGCATTACCGTTGATGGACATAGAATGCACAAGAAAATCGTGAATCGCCTCAAGTCGACAGGTGAACCCGCAATTGTGGTCGCAGCTTCTGGAATGTGTCAGGGCGGCAGGATAATGAACTACTTATCCGCCTTACTTCCCGATAAACGAACCGATGTGATTTTAGCAGGCTATCAAGCTCACGGAACGCTCGGGCGAGAGCTACAACAAGGAGAAAAACAGGTTTCCATCGATAACCAACACGTTGAGGTGAAGGCTCAGATCCATAGTATGTCTGGCTATTCTGCCCATGCTGATAAAGAGGATCTCTACCGATTTATAGAAGGCATCGCGACGCCACCGAAAGAGGTGCATTTGATTCACGGCGAGCCAAATACTCAATCTGAGTTCGCTCAAGAATTACAGGCGCGAGGGTTCATGGTTGTTTGAAACAGGCATAAAATTAGCCACTTTCACTAGGTAGATATTAAAGCCTCAATTATCAAACCTTCAAAAAACACAGTCTCTTAGACCTGCTAGCTCACCCGATGCAGGTGATATATTCCAACCGACTTATCCCACCATGCCTATATCAGCTGTTTATGCTAAGCGGCTTTAACCGCTGTTTTTCGCGATTTCATTTCTTATGCGTACCTCAAATCCCCCTTTCTGTATTAATCACTATTTATTCATTTTTCAAAACACAAAAAATCACAACCAGTTGCATATCAGGTTAAATGGAATGATTATCGAATTAGCACTAAGCATTAACAAACCCCCTCTATAACTTGCTTTATGTCACAGTAATCCTAATGCGCAGTTAAATAATTTAACACTCGGGTTACAAGTGAAGTATTGTGTTGTTCGAAAAACAATCATAAGCAAAACTAACAGGGAAAATACTCATGCAGTCATTCGTTGATTTTTTGAATGGAATAATCTGGAGCCCAGTACTTATCTACCTATGTTTAGGTGCAGGTTTGTTCTACTCCATCATGACTCGATTTGTTCAAATCCGTCACTTCTTTGAAATGTGGCGCTTGCTACTATCGGGTAAAAGCTCATCAAAAGGCATCTCGTCTTTCCAAGCTCTAGCCGTTTCGCTATCTGGCCGTGTAGGTACAGGTAACATTGCTGGTGTTGCTGCCGCTATAGGTTTCGGTGGCCCAGGTGCCGTATTCTGGATGTGGGTTGTAGCCTTCTTTGGCGCCGCAACTGCTTACGCAGAATCTACGCTAGCGCAAATCTACAAAGAAGAAGACGAAGGCCAGTTCCGTGGTGGTCCGGCTTACTACATTGAAAAAGCAATGGGTCAGAAGTGGTACGCATGGATCTTCGCTATCGCGACTATTTTTGCATGTGGTATTTTGCTTCCAGGTGTTCAGTCAAACAGTATCGGTAATGCTGTAGAAGCTGCATTTGGCTCAGGTGACATGATTGAAACAGCTGTCGGTACATTCAGTTTCGCTAAAATTTTCACCGGTACTGTTGTTGCTATCATTCTTGCTTTCATCATCTTTGGTGGTGTTAAACGTATTGCGAACTTCACACAAATCGTTGTTCCTTTCATGGCATTGGCTTACATCATCATCGCGTTCGTTATCATTCTGCTAAACATCAGCCAAGTGCCAACTGTTTTCGCAATGATTGTTGGTGATGCATTCACACCTATGGCAGGCTTCGGTGCTGCAATTGGTTGGGGTGTTAAGCGTGGTGTTTACTCAAACGAAGCGGGTCAAGGTACTGGTCCTCACGCGGCAGCGGCTGCAAGTGTTGATCACCCAGCTCAGCAAGGTTTGGTACAAGCGTTCTCTATCTACATCGATACTCTTCTAGTATGTTCTGCTACAGCGTTCATGATCATCATCACTGGTGCATACAACGTTCACGGCGGCGCTGAGGGTGTGTTCCTTGTTCAGAACCTAGCAGCAAACATCGGTGCGAATGGTCCTGTATTTACACAGCTTGCTATTGAAAGTGCACTACCAGGCATTGGTAAGCCATTCATCGCATTTGCTCTGTTCTTCTTCGCATTTACAACGATTCTTGCTTACTACTACATCGCAGAGACGAATATTGCTTACCTACGTCGTACCATCAAGATCCCTGGCATGATGTTCGTACTTAAGCTTGTTCTTATCACTGCAGTTTTCTATGGCACAGTTAAAACTGCTAACCTTGCATGGGCAATGGGTGATGTTGGTGTTGGCTTGATGGCATGGTTAAACATCGTTGGTATTCTGATCATCTTCTTCATGTCTAAGCCTGCGCTTAAAGCTCTAGCAGACTACGAAGAACAGCAGAAACAAGGTGTGACAGAGTACACATTCAACCCTGTAAAACTAGGCATTAAAGGTGCAACTTACTGGGAAGAGAAGTACAAGCGTAAAACAGGCAAGTCTCCTGAAGCAGAAGCTGCAGACACTAAACCTGTAGAGCAACCTTCAGCTTAAGCTTGTGCCTTAACAAATGGATTGCTTTAGCAAATAGCTCGCTTTAACTCGCGCTATTCATAACGCATAAAAAAGGGGTTAGCCATTTCGGCTAACCCCTTTTGTTTTATTCATAACCAATAAACGGCTTATAACAAACTAACTGTTCCCGAGTTAGAGTATTAAGCAGCGATTTCTTGTGTTGCCATTTGAGGTGCTTTCTTCTCACCGATAGGCAGTACTGTGCGGCCGTATTCGTTGTTGATTACTTGTGCCATTGCAAAGTAAATAGCTGAAGCGCCACAGAAGATACCTTCAAAACCAGCGATAGTGCCGATTAGTTCGCTGCCAGTAAAATCACGAGCTGCAAGTAGGAAGAACAAGATAGTTAGTGAACCGAATACTACTTGCTTCGCCACTGGGTAGCATAGAGAACCGATGAACATGAAGCCTGTGAAGATGCCCCATAGTAGTAGGTACCAACCCATAAATGCAGCAGGGCTTGCAGGTAGGCCCATGTAAGGCATCACGATTAAACCAACCAAAGACAACCAGAATAGGCCGTAAGAAGTAAACGCAGTTGTACCGAACGTGTCACCACGTTTGAAACACATTGTGCCCACGATAACTTGGCTCAAACCACCGTAAAAAATACCCATAGCAAGAATCATTGAATCAATTGGAAAGAAACCTGCGTTGTGGATATTAAGAAGAATAGTGGTCATACCGAAACCCATTAAGCCTAGTGGCGCTGGGTTAGCTAGTTTGGTCGACATTGCGAATTTACCTTATTAAAGTGGTTAATTAAAAAAAAACAATAAAAGTTATCAGAAAATTTTAATCTATAAACCGTACAACTAGGTAATCCAGTTATCGAAAACTAAGATTGTGTAAATGATCTTATGGAAAATTAGTTTCATAACAACGCTAATTAATTCATAGAACCTATAAATGAACAAATTCCCTGTCGCGCTATGAAAAAGATGCGAGTAACGAGATGCGAGATGCGAAGAGCGCGTTCAGATTGAGCAAGCGAGAAACTAAATTGCAAACACGAGTAATAATAGGGCGAGCTTTTCGTGACTTGTTTACTCCATTAAATCTCGTATCTACTTGGACAGATTAAATTACGCTTGTTGTGGTTTAGATTCAGACACTTGAGATTGAACGTCTGAAGAAGCGTTTTTACTCGCATCGCGCTTGGCTAACAACGTCACGACAATCAACTGAGCAACAAGAGCGCCTAACACAACCAATGCACTTCCCGTAAAGCCTGCGACTACAAAACTAATCAGAGCAATAGAGCCGTTCATCAATGCGTAAGGAAGCTGCGTCTTAAAGTGTTCAAACTGATCACACCCTGCCCCGGTTGAAGAAAGAATCGTGGTTTCAGAAATCGGTGAGCAATGGTCACCAAACAAGCCACCAGACAACACAGCGCCAATTGCGACGAGAAGCGGAGCATCTATCGCAATCGCGGTTGGAATAACCAATGGCATCATTATCGCGAAGGTTCCCCACGACGATCCCGTTGCGAATGAAATGATAGCCGATAATAAAAACGCGACCGCAGGTACTAACCAGTAAGGGAAACCGCTCTGTGCTTGCTCAGCAATATAAGCCGCTGCACCCAACTCTTTACCAACGGTGCTTAATGCCCAAGCCAATACCAAGATGATCGCGACTGGCATCATGTTTCCCATGCCTTTTAAGTACACAGAAACACCATCAGACAACTTTCTTACACCGTAGTAAGCCATTAACGAAATTAATGTAATCGCCGCAAAGAAATAAGCCGATGATAACGCCGCTCTAAATGATGAACCTGCGACCTTTTGGAACGGGAAACCTTGTGGTACCAGCATGGTACACAACACCACCAGCATCACTAACAATGGTGCCCAGACAAAAGATGCCTTTGCATTTTTATGCGAGAACGGATTTAGTGATTCGTTATTCACGCCAGAGTTAATTCCCGCCTGGCAATCACGCTCAGCTTTTGCCATTGGCCCAAAATCTAAACCTTTAACGGACACGAGCGGAACGATGAAAATCGCGAGGAATGCGTAGAACTGAAAAGGAATCGCACCGATGAACGCATCCCAATCGGACATGTTGACATTCAACGCCGTGAACTCTTTCTGAATAAGGCTCATGATATACACGCCCCACCCAATGAAAGGGATAAGAATAGCAACGGGCGACGAGGTTGAATCAATGATGAATGCTAGCTTCTGTCTAGAAAGTTTCAGTTTATCGAAAAGGGGACGAAAAACAGGGCCAACAATTAAAGGGGTGCCTAAGTCTTAGAAAAATATAACGATTCCACCCAACCATGCTGACAATTGAGCTTGGCATTTATTGCTTACCCACTGAGTCACTCGCTTTGCAAACGCGACGCCACCACCGGACTTTTCCATCAATGCGACAAAGCCACCGATGAATACCAACAGCATGATCACACCAGCGTTATAGCTGTCGGTAAGTTGAGGGACTAGGTAACCTTTCACCATGGTACCAAACGTATCAAGCGGGTTAAGTTCGCTAAACATGCCAGTCAGCATTGCAACACCACTCAGCACACCAGCAAAAAGGCCTATCACCACATTCCTTGTCGCCAATGACAACACCAAAGTAATCACAATGGGGATGAGTGACGTGATATCTGTCTGTTCCATAGGTACACCTTAACCCTAAAATAAGAGAATAAATATAAATTAAATTTGAATATAAATTCACAAGCATCATTTGTACAGAACTTTATCCTCTAACTGGATAATTAGTCTTTAAATGCGCTTCAACATAGCCAAATAGACCAATCACCCTGCTTAAATAGCCAAGTTCGAAACGAAAAAAAGCCGAAAGTAGACACTTTCGGCTTTTGATTATTTATATCATTATGGTCGTACTACTGAACTCGTCGGTTAGACCGCTTTTCAGTATTCAGACGATCAATTACAACTAATTTCATCCCAGAACCAATTCGATTGAACTGGGCTTTCCCATACGCCCGGGCCGTTTTTAGCCACGAAGCACTTGCCGTTATGCGTCACTTTGTCGCCATTACTCACTTGGCTAACACCGGCTTGCCACGTAATAAATTCAGATGGATCGACAACCACTGGCGGTTCTGTCACAGGTGGTTCAACGGGTGCAGGGTCTACTGGTTCTGGATCGACAGGGGCAGGATCAACAGGCGTTGGATCTGTCACAACTGGTGGTGTTGGCTCGCCCGCTACTAGTTTCCAAGGGCCACCATTGGCAGGGTCATCCCCTTGTGTCCACCATTTCGCTTCATAGGTTGCGCCGTTATGCGTCACTTGGTCACCCGCGTTGTAAACCTTGGTCGCACTCCAACCATTACCACCCGGATCAGTACCAGGATCTACCGGATCCAGCTTATCGACCACTTTCACTTCAGGCCAACTCGCATGAGAACCATAAAAGTTGGTCACACACTTCTCGTAATCGCCAGCCACCAGTGCGGAATAAGCAGTTTGAAAGCCCACTAGCTCACACTCAAATGAATACCCTTCTGGGCGGTCTGCGTAGTATTTCCAGTTACCATCCCAGTTGGTGTACAACACATCCGTTGCTCCGTTGAGATTCAAGCTTCCGTAAGGCGTTTGCTGCCAACATGTATTGGCTTCATCGGCTTCTACAGGAATTTCATAGTGCGCGGCTAACCCTTCCCAGTAACGAATACGGTTAACGGGTTGGCCTTTGTCTTTGTTCTGCTCGCCACATTCAATACCACCATTGATCACGTTGATTGTGGTACCAAAGCCATAGCCAATACCCGCATCCAATTCACGTTGAGATGGTGTCCATGTTCGGTCAATTACATGCAGCATTGCCGGTTTAGGCGCTTGTGGTGTTAAAAAGAACCAGATAGCAGACGCTAAGTTCAACCAAGAGTCCGCCACTAAGCCCGGATTGTTGAGAAGCACCGTCGCATCGCCATCGAACATCACTTCAGAGAACGCGCCGTAATTAAAATGGTAAGAAAGCTGTTTAGCACCACGTCCGAAGTAACCCTGCCCCGCAGCACATGGCCAACGGGCATTCTGCCAATCATTCTGACCACAACCTGTGGTGTAACCTTCTTGGCCTTCAGACCAACCCATTTCGCGAACATGCACCAGCGCTTGCTGCCACTCTTCTAGAGCTAATGGATTATCAGAGGTGTTGTCTATCGCGATATGCCCACCCGTCTCTTGTGAAAAGTGAGCAAAGGCCGTGATGATGGATTTTTTACAGATAGCATCAGAATCACGGCCATCGGTGTACTCTCCACAGAAGGCTGGGAATTTGCCAATTGCACGTAAGAAGCGAGTGTAGGTGTATTCTGGCGCTGCCATCTGAGTGAGGAAGTTCCATTCCGATTGAGGGAACACGCGCTCTACACGCTTTATGTTTTCAGGATTCGAGGGGGAACCGGGTTCAATCGCTTCAACGATTGTATTCGGGCGAGTTTGAAGGGCCTGTGACCAGATCGCATACATAGGATCGGATGTTTTCGCTTGTTCAGCAGCTTGTAGAGCCGACTTTTCAACAAGGTAACCATTCGGGTTTTGCGGATCAGGTTGAATGTTCAAAGACGCATGACTTTGCGCTGCCAATGTGCAGCCCAGTACTGTCGCCAAATATTTGATTTTTAACATGATGGATTCTCTTATCTGTCCTTAATAAGTCCATCAAAGAGTATGCTTCACATGTGGAATGGCCTAGCTGTAGCTGTGTGAATTTATAAAAAGTGCGAGTGATCTTTTTGATATATGGCTCAACACAACAAAGCGTCTCAAGGTTTCTTGAGCTGATATCTAGTTTCCAACTCATTTGGTTTCTAGTTATTGTTCATTTGATTTCGAGGTATTGCTCATAAGCCTTTAATGTAATGAATCAATATAATCAATCGAAATCGAGTAGGAGGAGG
>NZ_JBFRPK010000094.1:0-2398 GCF_041471965.1 Vibrio sp. 10N.261.51.A3 | reverse complement strand
TAGGTTCATGGGGCGTTTACTCAAAAAGCTCGAATTTGATGAGAAATAATCAACATCGTGGCATTTAGAAACTGTACGGGATAAGACCACACCGATCTCCTCCCAGTAAATGCTAAGATCAACCTTAGATAAGTTGGTAGCATCTATAAAGGACTTAAGTCCACGTGGGTCTATAGCGTGAGGGAAGTCATCATGATATAGGCCTTGCTCTCTTAGCTTACTAGTTAATTCATTCCCTTTTAGCCCCTTTAACAGCGGTTCATTGAGCCAATGAGATAAGATATCGCCTATCACATCACTATCAAAGAGCTCATCATTTTTACCTGATTCAACCGCGTGAAACTCACATGTTTTTGAGTTGTAGAGATGGGAGACTTTCTCGTTAGAAGCAGATAGTAAGCTGTTCTTATATTCAACAACCTTATACAACACATCTGTAGGTATCGGAGTAATAAGTAACGGGAAGTTCTCGTTAGCGCTTTGGAAGGAATTTGATAGATGGTAGCCTTTGACAGGAAGCCCATTACCATCTGTCACTAGTATGTATCGATCGTGTAAACTGCCATCACGAACACCGTAGATATTCACGGTTTTTTGCTGCATTAGCTTTTGATTATGGCTACACGCTCGCAATAATGTTTCAAGCCCTTTAGTAGCTGTGTCACCATCTTTCTTATGATTCGTTCTAAAAATCGTATAGTCAGAATTAGGAGCTGAACTCAATAGTATTAGAGCTAATCCAGCGTCTTCAAAATACGGGTCAAAAATCGTAATTGAATTGTCTTGGTTAGTTTGTGCTAGAGATTTAAACCATTCAGTGAACTGAAGTCTACCTTCACCAGAGCTCATACCCCATTTAAGGAAGAAAGCACCGTCTGACTTTTTAGGATGAATGCGGTCAAATGTTTTTCTCAAAGAACGGTTTATCGTAACCCAAGAGTCTGTTTTCCTAGTCGTCACATTGTTTCGCATAGGAGAATTATTATTCTTTATCGATAGTACTTTCGCAACACGGTCTGACATCTGAGGAGTTACTGTTTTCTCTAACCACTCAAACTTGTTAAATTCAGAAGATCCACTGACTATACTTAGTTGAAAATTCATCTCCCTAATAAAATGGGAAGTCCAACGATCACAAAGAATTAGTTCATCTTTTATACTATTTCCACCATAAATGTCCAATGACATCGAGTCGGCAATGGAGTGAAGATCAGTGCTAGTCTCAAAAGTGCATTCATAGTTACCGTCGTCATTTTGGGTAGCTACCTTAAGTGATGAATAGAGAAGCTGCCCATCGTTCTCAATACGTAAATTGAACTGAAAGCGAGTGTATTGACGAATCTGAGTCGGTGTTAGACTAACATGAACTTCGTCTTTATCATTCGACCATCGAACATTCTTTAATGAACTCTCTTGCTCGTTAATTGAAGGGAGAATCATGAGTTCAATGTCACCAAACCGTTGTAGGTCACGGTCCTCAAACTTCAATCCCGTGTCTTGATTTAATTGTTCAATAACCATCGCGGTTAAGTCAGCGTTATAGTCACCTTGAACAACAAATAGTTCTTGCTTATTGCTTTGAACAATAGAAGAACATAGCCCTCCAGCTCCTCCATGAGGGCTAGCAATAGTCCCCATTGGATGAGCATCCTGATTAATCAAATATGCAAGAGGCTTATATATAAGCTCTTCATGACTGAGTTTCACATCACCAAATAGGTCGCCAATCTTGTCCTGCCCAAAGCCCAGTCCACATGCTTCGTTAATGTTTCGAAGGGTATCTCCTGAACAAAGCCTCTCAATAACATTTTTGGCTTTAGCTCCTTTCACATACAAATTAATCTTTTTGACTTGCGCTCGGTAACTGGAGAAGGCCTTAAAGTTTTCATTGTCACTAAATGACCACAAGTTATTGTCAAAGCTGTAAGGTAGCAGTCGTCCATAAATGACTCGGTTGTCAATAAAATCAACACCTTCGATTCGTAATAACCAGAGCTGTAGAGCACATGGGTACTCCTCTGAAAATAACCTTTCGATGCGTTTATCGTTCAAGATAGAGTCAAGTTCGAATGGCATAGAGTCTTGACTTTTGATCATAGTTGTCCATCCCTATGTGGTGACTAAATTGTTAGAATTTAATTTGGAATAATACACGGTATATGTATGTCAAATGTATGAGCACCTTCACGTTACCTCATAATGCTAACGCCTAAAACAATCATCACGGAGTAAGCCGTGGCCAATTTGAGGTACAAGACCACGATGCATTAGCTCACTTTATAGGAGAGCAAACTGGTCGTAAGAAGGTTTGGGCAGATCTGAGCTAGCTGGCACTTTTTAAGAAAAGTGCCGCGAGTAAAACTTCAGGTCGATGAAGCCTCTGTCGAGTAGACGACAC
>NZ_JBFRPK010000093.1:0-9100 GCF_041471965.1 Vibrio sp. 10N.261.51.A3 | reverse complement strand
TAAGTGTGGCAGATCCTCGGGAGGGGGAATCCATGTCATTCGTTGATATGTAACAGGAGTATATTTTGACATTTTTAGATGTTATCGGTGGTATCGGCAGTGCTGCATCTATTTCCGGTTTCTCATTGAAAGATTTAGTTCCTTTCGTGAACGATCCTGACAAACGTGAGCTAGAAAGGTACTTTTCCTTTCTAGAGCTGCGTATGGTTTTAGTCGCTCCTTTTGATCAAGAGGTCACTCAGGCTGTCATAAAAAGCCTTGAGTCAATCAAAGATGAAACAGAACAATGCCGATTAAACTTAAAGTCTGAAATGGCTCGTCATTTCTTACTTGAATTAGTAACAACTTTGAGCAAACAGTTGATGGTTTTATATAAGTTTCAAGGGTCTAATAACGATCTTCTTTTCTATAAGACGCTTCAAGTAGTTAGAGTTAAGTTTGCTCGCGTCTTATGCTTGCTATGCGCTGCTCATAAGATTGACCTTTCTACAAAGCAAACAGCACTTGCAAGAATGGTTCTTGAACATGCATATCGACCACGATAAAAGTTACATACAAATTGCTTAAGAGTGACGGCCAACTTGTGGCATTTTTGGTTTAGTTTAGTGTTTGCGTGCCTTTGCTCAGGTTTCATTGTAGTTAACCGCACCGTAGTTAGACTAATAACCACATATTTAGAGCTAGAGGGATTATGGCTGACATAGTCGAAGAAATGGATATATATTATGAGACCCTCAATGAGCGTCCGGATCTTGGTTGGTTTCTACAAGGGCATATGCTTGTTGAGTTTATGCTTAGAAAGCGTTTAGGTGAGTGGAACCCTGAATTGACACATCAGCTACGCAAGGCTAGCTTTTTTAGTATTCTTAATGCAGCTCACAATAACGGTATTGTAAGTCAAAGTGCGTATGAAGTACTTAATCAAATCAACAGCATAAGAAACAAATATGCACATGAACTCAGCTATCGTCCTACATTGGAAGAATGGGTAAATCTGTGGGAGTCAGCTCAAAATGCATTTTGTGATATGACGGATGGTATTGAGCAGGGTTTAGCAGAACTAACGTCCGTTCAAAGACTTGAAGACGCAGATAGATTTAGTTTAAACGAACTTTTTGTTCAAATCTGTCATGACATTTGAACCATTAGCCTAACAAACGACTATGGTGTGGCTTTGCCTTACTCAGAGTAATCCGCAAATGACTAAAGAGGCAAAGATTTGTCACCTTACTAATCAACCAAGGTCAACCTAAGAGGCTATATCCCGTCAGCTCTAATTGGCTAATGCGTATATGATAAATGGGAGGATAAGGACTTTGTACTATCTACGACAGGTTTTCATCACTTTCACCTAGACAAATACGAACCATCGAAAACCCGTAGCGATGAAATGATTTTTGCTCGTGTTACAAGAAATAATTTCTATGTATTAGGCGTGTTCAATCACTCTGTATTTTCTTCGGTTAACACGGTCACGAATCTTCGGTTAGAGAACTTGGTGATGACAACTTACGTAAGCTTGCCATTGAGTTAACTCACCAACTACGTAAGTCAGCCACAGTAGACTGGCAAAAGAGAGATAGTGTTCGTGCTCGCATGCGTAACCTTGTACGTCGCCTGCTACGTAGATGGAAGTATCCGCCAGATGCCGCTGAAGAAGCAATTAAGCTTGTGTTAGAGCAAGCGGAAGTGCTGGCAGATGGTTGGTATCAGTAAAGTAATCGAAGATGGCAGGCATAGTAGCTTGCCATCTTCACTTTTTTCACTTGATAATTATTTTTCCTGAAATAACTAAATTTCGGAAAGACGCATAGTCATGGGAATAGATGTACAAAAGATGTGGAGCTGTTTTTCCCCTCATAAACTCGCACATTGCAAGCTGCGTTTTTTGGGGTAGGCTAGTTGGGTCAACCACCTTGAATGGAGTGCTGTCATTGAGTATGAACTCTTTCAACTCCGGAACTGATAAGTCTATGTTAACCAAACTTACTTCTCCAATGTCTGTACGTTGGCTTGTTTCAAGATTTTCTTGGGAGCGGGCCCTTTTTCAACACATGGGATTGTGAATGCTTCATTAATATTCCCTGCGGATGTCATTGGAACTTTATTGCCATCACTATCTCTTCGATATCGAGCGACCCGGCGAACACTCACTTTATTACCTGAAACAGGGATGCCTAAATGCAGGTTCCACCCTTTAAAAATAGCTGATAACTTGCATAGAAGAGAGTAACTTGTTGACTCATGGACTAGTGATTGTAGGTAATTACGGACCTGATATTCAATGTCATCTTCAGACTCCAGCCCTAGGGAGGAAATAATCCGAGTGAGGTAGGTTTCTGGTGACAGGGGCAGTGTTTTGTTCAGTTCATAATCCTTTAGCTTTTGTTTAATCATGTAATGAGCGAAAGCGTAAATCGCCTCAGAGACTTGAGTCTCAAGTTTATGTCGTTTTACTATTTTAGAAATAAAATCAACAGATAATGCAAGCTCTTCGTTTTCTTCAACATATGCTAATATTTCAGAAGGTTGGAAAGATGTGCCTTGAGTACCTCTGAATGCATAAGGGTTAGACGTCATATCAAAGGCTTTTGATAGCATAGCTACACGAGATAGCACTTGAGCGTTCACTAGAACCCCAGCCATCTCTAATACCTGCGATCTAGAGCGCATATTACCCACATCAATATTCGCAAATGACAGATCGTCAGTTACATCGTAAATAACAGGAGCAATGAAACCTTCATTCGCTTCATATGAAGCTTCGAGGCGATGATGACCATTGAGAATCTCGCCTTCGACAGAAATGATAATTGGTTCACCAGTAAGGCACCATTTTCTTTTTTTCATTATTTCTACGTACTTCTTAACTCTTGCTTTGCTTATTTTTCGATTCTTATTATTAGGGTTAATTGCTCCACGTCGGGAAAACTTTAACATATCACGTGCAATCTGAGGGCTGATATAGATGACAGTATGCTTCAGTGTTGTTTTAACTGCTCTTACCCCTGAGTAATAGCGAGCCCTAGATTTAAAAATGCCTTCAAGCTGTTGAGGAGGTAGCGATTCTGCTGTTTTTAATAGTTCTTTTGAGCTAGCTAAATAGCTATTACTTTCTTTCTCGTCGTATTTAACAAACAAACTATCAACGATAGAGCTTTCTAAGATCTCACCTGATATCTCATTATGATTATCGGTATTTTTGTCTTTCATGTTTTGGCCTTTTATCTGTGGCATTATCGCTATTAGGAGCAATTTGCGATTTAACTCTTTTGATTAGTATTGATCCGACGTGCTTGTCGGATCAAGTTGTTTTTTTGAGTTAAAGTCCACTTTTTCAGTAACTGGATGAAAAGTTTTGAGTATTTCTGATAAAAAAATTAGTGGCATGTTGTTTCGTTCACATGGTCGGACGCAGCACACTTTGATTACCACAATGCCGATGGCTGAGGTCGCTTCATACTTTTCAACCAGTAACCTCTTGCCACAATTGAGTTGGGCGATTGATGCTGCTGTGAATGCTAAAAATGTTGAAAAAGTCGAACAGATACTGTCTGAACTACAAAAAAACGCTATTGATCATTCGGTAAGTGCGCCTTTGTCGCTAACATTTGCAGTTATCGATAAACCTACTCTTACTAATGCATCACACCAGTTACCGACCTTGATTTACAACACCTCTAATACATATGTCGTCGGTAACATTTTGGGCTTGACTGCTATCTGCAAGATCTTAGGGTTAAAAACCTTCTTATTTAGCTCTAGACTGACTGTTAAAGAAGCGAATCAACGAAGTGAGCAGAGACAACGTTTAGCAATGGAGGGGGTAGAAGTCCGCATTGTGTTTGATACTGAACAAGGTTTGAATACTGATAATGTCATTGAACTATTTAAAAAGAGCAGTATTTTCGAGTCATCACTAAGCCTTCCACATCTTCTTGGTGGAAAGAATTTGCTACCCGATGATGATTTTCCATTGAAGCCTTTTATTGATCAGTTGATACGAGACGCTGATATTGAATCTTATGGTGGTGTGAATTTTGACTCCAAACATGTGAAAACTTCAGAGCGTTATATCACCACGCAATACGTACTTTTTAAGTTTCTGGTTGGTGCTGTTGCCGGAGTGGGAACACAGGAGTACAGCAAAATGTCGAAAGACATTAAATTGCCTAATGGGACAAGTCTTACTTCTGCCTTGTCTGATGACTATATGGAGAAAATTACTTTCTTTTTGAGGGCATGGCTTGAATCATTGCAAGAGATCTTTCTCAAAGATCGTTCTGGGTATCACTTGTCGCCACAGGTCTGGCAGGCACTTGGTTTGACGATTCATGAATTAGTTAGCAATGGGGCGTCACTAAGTGAGTTGAAAGCGGCTGGTAAAGCATTAGGAAGGCTTGATTACAGTAAGAATGCCATACATTGGAATGATTGCTCAGTAATGGAGCTAGATGCTAAAGGGCGTATTTACAAGAATGCGGCCACATCGACTCGGTTGTTTAGGGTAGGGTTGTTTGAGTATTTTATGCGAGAAACTGAAGTGGTGAATAGTCTTAGGGTAAACGATAACTAACCAACCTTAGTAGTTTGTGTTGTACTTTTATTCATTTGAACCACTGAGCATAAATAAGCTAGCTTATCGATGTTCAGTGGAACTATTAATGTCTTTGCTGAAAGAATTAATTAATTCGTCCAACCCTTTTCTTAGGTCTGTGTTGCTTATTTCCCCTTTGTTTAATTGTTCCTTGAAGTATTCTAGCTGGCGCTCGACTAGCTTGACCGCATTTGATAATGAAACAGCACTATACACTTTTGCATAACCATTCAGTTCTGCAAATATGAGGTCAATGTAAATATCGAGGGAGTTTAAGGTTGAGTGTCCCGTCCATTGCTGCAACTGTTGCTTAAACGTGTTTGTATGAAGTAATTTTGCTCGAAAGTCATCTTTGCTATTGAGCTCATCATCAGCAAGTATTAATTCCTTTAGTTTTTCGGTTACGAAAGCATGACGCCACCTATGAGGACTAATAGGAGTTTTTATCCCAAGTTTGTTTTGCCACTCTTTAATATAAGTTGTCCATGTGCCAGCACTCAATTGTTTTCCTGTTGTTAGGCTGATAAAAAGATAATCATGATTTACTTTTTTGCTTTTCGTCACCTTTTTCCTTACCTTTAAGTAATCAGAGATACTTGTAATAAAAATACTTGGTACGGGAACCATGCGGGTATACTCTTCAGTCCCCTTTCTTTTCAGAGTCACCAATTTCATTAAGCCAGTTTGCTTTGCATTCTCAAAATCTGTGAGGGTCATTAGACTGAGTTCTTTTACGCGAGCCCCCAGCTGTTCCATTGATGTGTAGAAAGCCATGTCACGCCTACGTTTGTCTTTTCCTTTTTGAGTTTTAATATACTGCCATACTGCGAGCGCGTCCTCTTCACCAACAGGGTGGCGTTTCTTTCTCTCGTCAGGATCTGGGAAAGAAGTGTGTTTCTTTGTAGTACCATATTTATAATTCTTGTATCCTTCGGGCTTAAACTTATACTCCTTTTCAGTAATAATTATTGAGCTGCTTTTGTCCGTATCAATGAAGTTATCTAAATCATGGAAAGATTTGACAAAACATAGAAAATCAAGACATTGAGCCCCAATAGTTATTACTGTATTTGTCTTTCTCAATTTTTCTCCATTTGTTTTAATTTCTCTTTGTAGGTTATGTATGAATAGTTTAAACAGTGAGTTATTCAGTTGTTCAAAGGAACTCAAAAGAGGTTGTTCTTCTACAAAACGTACTAGATGATAAATATTATAAACATAAGTACGAATAGTACTGGATTTTTTGCCATTTAAAATTAACTGTTTAATGTATGCATTTACTTCCACACACGGAAGCCCGTTGCTGTACGTCACGAATTGTATATCAATAGGCTTTCCAAATTTGAGACTGTTATCAAGCCCAATATGTGTCCATTGTTTATGGTTCTCTAATTTAATGACTGGCATTTAGAAGCCTTTGGTATTCTTCTTGGGAATTTTTATATGCTTGAAATTGATTGGTGTAATCCAGCTTCAGTCTGATCTCATAGTCTTGATCTTTATAGAGGTCATATCGTGCATCACTAGTTCCGTCATACACGGCAAGCTTTTTGGTAAACGAGCGTAGTTCATCAATAATATTCGTTAGGTTGAAACAAGCAAAACGAAGTGATTCCAGTTCACTATTTAGCTCATTGACCTTCAATCTCAATCCAGAGAGTGTTGCTTTGTTAGGTTTATCTACCTTGGGTTCCTGTTCTTTATCTTCAATGGCTGTTTTGGCATTGACTCTAAGGATATCGAGACCTTTGTACTTTCTTTTTAAAGTATCATTGCAATTGCTTTTTAGGGTATTGAGTGAACATGAAGTAATATTAAGGACTGGGTTATCATACTGCGCTAAAGCCCCTTGAGAGCGAAGTGCATGAATTAACTTATCATCATTTGTAAAATTATTGGGCTTGTTGATTACGTCAAGTAAAAGTTGTTCAGTCTTTATTGCTTTAATTTGGTTTACGCTTAACTTTTTCATTTAAATGTTCCTAATCGAGATCTTTGGTTTTTAGTATTAAAGTGAATGTTTGGATTTTTTTGCCACTTGCATCTGAGATGGAAAAAAAGTCGGGTTCTAGAGTAATTGAGCCATCCTTCAACATATTAAGAACTTCGTACTCGATCATTTGCTCGGTTTCAATCTGATCGATACTTGGGATAGTGTGATAAGACTCATCTTTAAAGCAGTCATAAGCCTCACTGAGTGAACTAACATCAATTGATCGAGAGTTATTACCTAATATTCTATTTGCTATAGTCTTTCTCAGGATCTCAATACTTTCTGTGTCATATAACTCAGACGATGGATCTATAAGACTACGAGTGATTGCTGTTGCTTTTACTCCTAAGAGAACGGCACCACTTTCCAGTTCTGAAATATAGTTATAGAGATGCTGCACATCAGAGTGGGCTAACATCCACCTAAGTGAATCCATTCCTTTAAATCGCTTTGACCAAAAAAAAGCCATTGCAAAGAAACGTCTAAGTTGATGTTGCCTTACATAAAGTCGCCTTAATTCTACGGTGCTATATTTTACCAACAGCGTCTCATGGTAATCGCAGGCATTATCAAGGTTAGTATTATAACTCTTGTGGTCTACGCAGCCGATCTTCCCAATGGTCGGATCTAGTGTATTAAATAATGACAACGTACCATAGCTCAAACCTCTTTTATTCATCCCAATATTAAATTGCTCTAATTGCCATATCATTTTTGCAATTGACCGTGGTATAGGTCTTTTAGCTAACTCTTTTTGCCCCTTTTTACCACCTACTCCTGTTTTTTTTACTTTGAATTTTAGATCGTATTGAGTGTTACCACCTTTCTCTGTAAATGGGTTTATATTGGGTACCAAATTACCATGCTCTTCTAGCTCAATTAGTTCATCTTGTCTTCTTGCCACTGTTGCTCCAACAAGGATTTGTATTGAACCTTGTAATACAGAAAATAGATCGAATAAACTTTCTCCAGATCGGATTTTTTTGTGTTTATCTAATTCATCTATACCTAAAGGAATAATTTGTTTAATCCCTTTTTTTATGTATTCAGTACTTAGTGTGTTTATTGCTTCATACTCAAACCACCAAGCTCGCTCTGTCGAAGGTAATTCTCGATGCAAAGATTCATTAAACTCTTTAGAGTTCAATTTGGGTCTTGTAGGGCTTGTGTCTGCTTTAGTGGATTTTGAGTTACCAGCTTCCAGTAGTTTAAGTACTTCAGATAGTAGAGTTGTAGTTTCATAAGGGGATGTCGGTTCTACTGGCAAATGTTCTTTAGTAAACTCATAACAATCTCGGAGAAGGTTAAATATGACCTCTGGTGGTACTGTTTTAGTCCTATTAGGGGTTTTCTCTATCGTCTGCTCATTCTGCATAACGTTAATCGCCAGTACTTTTTTACCAATAATATTAGGTTGAGCTGCATCAGTTCTTCCAATATTCGTATGAATTAATCTAATTACCTGTATATAGTTTTCAATAGCTGGTTTAGTAATTCCTTTGCTATAGTCTTTGGAATCAATACGAGGGTATTCGGTTTTTAATACAGGGGGGATGATGACTATTTCCGGGTATACAGGTATATTTAATTTATTAATATCTAACACTTTACCCTCAAACAGCGATGAAGCAAAAAAAGCTGAGTTGCCTGTATATCTTATCCCACCGTTAGACTGTTTATAGAAACCGTTATTAAATAACCACTTACACGATTTTACACGATCATTTAATAGTAGTTTATTTTTATCTTCAGATAATTCTTCGAGTAAATAAGGATATTCTTTAGAGAAAGCTTCTGCATCTTCATCGGAAATAGTATTGGCGGCATTATCAAGGAGATTTTTAATTCGTGGCTCTATTCCATAAATACCCAATACATTACCACGTGCGCTAATAGAGGTAAGGATACTAAGCCAAAAGTCATCATTAAACTTCTGAAGATGGTTATTTGCGAGTTCTTTTTTGTGAGCGTTTATTAAAATGGAATTTATCATAGAAACGACACGGTTGAACTTGGTTCTAGCAGTAGTAGCCGTTATGAAATTTCCACCATTATCAAATGGGTTATCAACAGCTATAAGCCAGTACTTGAAAGCGTTTAAAAGTTGACGGTGTTTATTTGATGTAATAGGTTTACCATCATCAAGAATTATCGATGTCCAATCTATCTCACTAATTTTTTGTTTCGATTTTGCTATTTTTTTTTGTGTATCTGACTGGAAGTCGAAGATCCAGATATCATCTTCAAAATCACTGACCAACCACCAAGGTTTATCTTTTAAAGCGCTGTAAATACCAGTATATACGTTCGTTATTTGTTCTAGACTTGTAAAGTTACCATTTGAAATAGCTTGAGAAATCAGAGTTTCTAATTCCTCTTTACCTAAGTTGATAACTTTTTTATTACAGTCAATTATTGAACGCATAATATCATTTCCTTGAATTGTTGTGTATCCAACGGGTTGGATTTCGCCTCATGGAGCATGCGTGTTCAGGGCAAGATTACGAAGC
>NZ_JBFRPK010000092.1:0-3277 GCF_041471965.1 Vibrio sp. 10N.261.51.A3 | reverse complement strand
GCCTCCTCCTACTCGATTAAGTGTAAAAAATAGGGTGTTTGATATACAAAAATCAAAGCTTAGCCACGGACTCTCTTACAATCAATGTCGGGGTTAGTTTGTGCTTCAATGGGTAGTCGCGTTTATTAATTAACGATAAAACACCTTTTGCAGCTTCTTCTCCCATCTCATGAACTGGAAAGTCGACCGTCGATAAGCGAGGACGAATATGCTGGCTATGAGTATCGTTATCGAAGCCTACGACTGAAAGGTCTCGCCCAATAATGAGGTTTCGCTCTGCTGCTACGTCATATACAGCAAGCGCGATGTTGTCATTTTGACAGAAAATCGCGGTGATCTCAGGGTCTCGGTCTAACAAGCGTCGCGCAGCTTCGTGGTTGCCTTGATGATCAAAGCGTCCCTCTACAAACAGCCCTGCGTCGTATTCGATACCGAACTCTAACAAGGCATTTCGATACCCTTGAAAGCGATCTCTACTATCAACTTTACTCAACTGGCCTGTGATACAAGCGACTTTTTTATGCCCGTTCTCAAGTAAGTGCTTCGTTGCAAGGTAGCCACCAAGCTCATTATCAATGTAAATACAGCGATCAGAAATCTCAGGAATAAAACGGTTGAGAACAATCATTGTTTCACTGTCTTTCGCTATTTTGATCAGTTCGTCATCACTGAGCTTGTCTGAGTGAACAATGAGGCCATCCACAAGTTTAGATTGCAAAAACTGGATAGAATCGAGCTCTTTGGTTCGTGATTCCTGGCCACTTGTAACGATTAAGTGAATATTATTTTGGCGAACGGTATCTTCGGCTGTATGCATTAATGGTCCATAGAAAGGCCCATCAAGCGAACCAACTAGCATGCCAATGCTATTTGAACGACTGGAGGCTAGAGCTTGTGCAAACGCATTAGGCTTGTAGCCCAGTTGATCAATAGCTTTGAATACTTTTTCGCGATTGGCTTCCTTTACCGTAGGGTGACCATTTAATGCTCGTGAGACGGTTGATTGAGAAACTTGAGCAAGTTCAGATACTTCTTTAATGGTGATCAATGGTAGTGGCCTTATCTCTACAAGGAGTGAACTAAGCTATATTACCTTCGTGATCAATAAGAGCCTAGTAATCCAATGATTAATATTTAAAAACTCAGAACTGCTTAACGCTAAATTTGAAGGTTAAGCATACAAAGTAAGGTCACGAATATTTCCATATACTCGTTCAAATATCAAGCAAGCGCTTTCTTTGTGTTGTAATAAAAGTGAATCTGTTTTTCTGAACTTCGTTGTAAGCTAGAAAAAACAGAAGCCTTAGAATAAAGGGATTCTAGGGTGTTATGCAGATAATCAGGTCAAAAAATTCTTGAGAATCTACACAAACCACAACGAATTTTAGCAAAATGTGAAACCCAACAAGAAAGCGCTTTCTTAAGGTGAGCGTTGTCTCTTTTTTGAACTATGCACTTTTATATACTCATTTTGAAACAGTCGTGCATGGCATATTGGGTCCATGCTCACGGACTTATTCATTTATCGACTTTCTGTTATGGGCTCCGATATTACGTGTCGCCTGCTTAGAAAGTCGTGATACAAGGAGTTGTAATGCAAGATCTAACCAATCAGGTAAAGATATTAACGTCTTTTATTTCTGCCGCTTTGATGTCTGGCTGCACGGCGATAGAGCTGCCGGTATCCGAAAGTGCTGACTTAGCTCAAACTGAAAAAGCGATTGTGCTATCCCATGCTCCAGTTACTTTAAGTTCAGACTGGCAATTGGTGTGGGAAGACCAGTTTGAAGGCGAGCAAATAAATAAACGTAATTGGTCATTAGAAGTGAACTGTTGGGGAGGAGGGAACAATGAACAACAGTGCTACACGGATGATCCTAATAACGCATTTGTTAAAGATGGCTTTTTACACATTGTCGCGCTGAAGCAAAGTCATACTGGGCCTGACAATGCCGAAGGTACGATTGGCGGAGCAACTAAAACACTCCCTTATACTTCTGCGAGGCTAAGTACAAGAGACAAGCGTGACACCAAATATGGCCGTTATGAAATCAGAGCAAAGTTACCCGGTGGACAAGGTTCATGGCCCGCGATTTGGATGCTGCCAACCGACAATAAATATGGTACATGGGCTGCTTCTGGCGAAATCGATATTATGGAAGCGGTTAACCTAAACACACTTTCAGATGCGGCGGGAGCGAAAAATGATGCTCTAGAGAGCCGGGTCTACGGGACGTTACATTACGGACGAAATTGGCCAGACAATGTTTATAAAGGGCAAGCCGCGACATTGCCAAATGGTGTGAACCCTACTGAGGGCTTCCATACATACGCGATTGAGTGGGAAGAAGGTGAAATTCGTTGGTATGTAGACAATATTCATTACGCGACTCAAACTCAAGAGGGCTGGTACAGCCAATATGAAGCGGAAGAAGGGAAACTCATTAATGCGAGTGGAGCAGCTCCGTTTGATGAAAAGTTTCATTTGTTATTGAACTTGGCCGTCGGTGGGGCGTGGTCAGCAAACGCAAATGATAAAGGCATCGACGAAGGTTTGTTTCCGAAAACAATGCTAGTTGATTCAGTAAAGGTTTACCGTTGTAAGGTTGATCGTTGGAAAGGAAAAGGGTGTGCAAGTCGTTCTGAACATGCAATACAAGTGATAGGGCACGAAGCTCCAGAGATCTTAGCAACCGATGATAGTTATGCTGATGGACCAACGTTGGAGATTTTTACCGAAACTCTTAACGCAAGCTTGGCTTATGCAAGTTATGACCCATTGGATATTGTTGACTATCAAGAAGTGACCGAACCAGATCGTGGAACAGTGCTACAAGTGAATAAGAATCAAGGATCAGGAAATATCTATTTTCGTTCTCCTGTAACAGATGTGACACATTGGCAAGAGACGGGTGAACTGGTCTTTGATTTGAAAGTTGAGAGCATGGCCGACGGGGTTGAACTATTGGTTAAGATGGACAGTGGCTGGCCGAAAACAAGTGACTATACCGTGCCGCTATCAGCAATCAATGAATGGAAGACGGTACGTATTCCAATCGCTGACATTTTAAAGAGAGACAACCGTTTTGCTGGTGGGAATCAAGCTGATCCAACAACGATCACTAACCTTTTAGTGTTTGAGCCTCAAGGAGAAATGAGTTTTAAATTAGACAATATTCGATTTGAAAAGTAAGCTTTTTAACAAAAGGGTTTGAATAAAATTCTGAATATAAAGGGAACATACGATGTATGTTCCCTTTTTTATTGTGCGCCGAGC